>JASJHC010000186.1:0-3639 GCA_033791245.1 Acidimicrobiia bacterium
ATCAGGGATGGGCCGGGCCCGAATGGTTGCCCCGGGTCACATACAATTTCTCGGCCTTCGAGAGCTTCGGAAATATCAATCCCCTGGCCGGTGCGATCCAACTCGCCGACCGGGTTATCTCGGTCAGCCCCAACTATGCAGATGAGATCCGCCGTCCCGAATCGGGAATGGGTCTCGACCATGTGCTCAATGGCCTCGGTGATCGCCTTGTCGGCATACGCAATGGAATCGATACGGCGATCTGGAACCCGGCATCCGACCCGATGCTGTCGGCCAACTACAGCAGCGACAATCTCACCAACAAGGAACGATCCCGGGCCGACCTTCACGACGCTGCAGGCTGGAATGACGATGGCACGCCGCTAGTCGGCATGGTGTCCCGCCTTGTTGAGCAAAAGGGAATAGACCTGGCGCTAGAGGCAGTCCGCTACGCAACTGGGGTGCCGTACCGACTGGTGATGCTCGGCTCCGGAGAGCAGCGTCTCTCAGAGTGGGCGCGCTGGGCGGCAGGGAACTGGCCGAACAACATGTTCTTCGCCGACGGCTACGACCAGGGCTTGGCCCACAAGATCTTCGCCGGATCGGACCTGCTGCTCATGCCAAGCAGATTCGAGCCGTGCGGACTGGCTCAGATGCAGGCAATGGCTTACGGGACCATCCCTGTGGTGACCGATGTTGGCGGTCTGCACGACACCGTGATCGATGCCGACGCCGACAGGAAGAATGGGACCGGGTTCCTCGCCACGACTGCGGAGATACCTGGGATCGTCGATGTGTTGCATCGTGCGGTGCGTGCGTGGAAACACAAACAACGACGGACCGCGATCCAAAGACGTGGCATGAACAAAGACTGGTCGTGGAATCGACCGGCGCAACGCCACATTGACCTCTACGAGGAGCTCGTGGCTAGGCGTACTTGACCTTGTGGCCCTTGCCGATGGCAATGATCCCGCCGGGTGACACCGCAAACTCCTCGGCATCGCGGGCGGCGTCCGACCCGATCTGACGATTGCGAGGAATAGCCACGTGCTTGTCAACAATGGCGTTGCGAATGGTGGCGTTGGCTCCTACATGGACATCGTCAAACAGGATGCAGCCCTCAACGACCGCACCCGGTTCAATCCGAACGTTTGGTGACAGAACAGAGTTGTGGACCGTGGCCCCGGTGATGATGCAGCCCTGCGACAGCATCGAATTGGCGATATCTCCTGAGCCGAACTCACCATGGGCGACCACCTTGGCCGGAGGCAGCGTGCGGAACGAGGTGAATACCGGCCAGTCGTCGTTATACAAGTTGAACACAGGGTGAGGGGCAACTAGATCCATGTTGGCTTCGTAATACGAGTCGAGGGTTCCGACGTCCCTCCAGTAGTGCCGGTCACGTGGGGTTTCCCCTGGAACCTCGTTGGTGGTGAAGTCATAGACATGGGCCTGGCCCGACGACACAAGAGCAGGAATGATGTCGCCGCCAAGGTCCCTTCCCGATTCCTTGTCTTCCGCATCGGCGTTGAGGACATCAACAAGCACCTCCGAGCTGAAGATGTAGTTGCCCATCGAGGCAAGGACTTCGTCTGGGTTGTCAGCCAGCCCTTTGGGATCGTCCGGCTTCTCCAGGAACGCATCAATCATCGATGAGTGAGGGTTCCGCTCAATAACCCCGAAAGCATTGGCCTCGGATCGGGGAACACGGATGGCGGCCACCGTTACCCCTGCTCCGCTATCGATGTGGTGCTCCAGCATCTGGGTGGGATCCATGCGATAGATGTGGTCAGCACCAAAAACGAAGATGTAGTCGGGATGCTCATCATCGATCAGGTTCATGTTCTGGAAAATGGCGTCCGCCGAACCGGCAAACCATTGTGGGCCTCTCCGCATCTGGGCTGGCACCGAGACGACATAGTTGCCCAAGAACGTCGACATGCGCCACGTTGTCGACAGGTGAACATCCAGGCTGTGGCTCTTGTACTGAGTAAGGACAACGATCTTGCGGTATCCCGCATTGGCCAGGTTGGACAGGGCGAAATCAATAAGCCGATATTGCCCACCATAAGGAACCGCAGGCTTAGCGCGCACGGAGGTAAGAGGTAACAAGCGCGTGCCCTGCCCTCCCGCGAGAACCATGGAAATGACCTTTGGCGAAGATGAGCGTGTAAGCATGTGCACATCATGCCACACCAACCCGAAGCCATCGAAAAAAGGCGGATTCACCCATGCTTGATTTCCAGGCGGGCCCGTGGCACTGTACTTTGTAGACATGACTCAAAACCCGCGCCCTCTGTCCGATGACGATCGCTGGTCTTTCAATGGCGGAACTCACGCCTCGCTCTATGACGTCCTTGGCGCCCACGTCGATGCCACCGGCACCACATTCCGGGTGTGGGCACCGTCCGCATCGCATGTTGAGGTCATCGGTGACTTCAACTCGTGGAGCGACGGATGGGGACTCAGTCCCGAACGATCCGGTATCTGGAGCGGGCACATCCCCGATATTGGCCAGGGTGAGGTCTACAAGTATCAGATCACGCCGGCCGCTGGTGCCGCCTTCGACAAGGCAGATCCTTTTGCATTTCGTGCCCAGGAGCCACCTCGAACCGCTTCGGTTGTATGGGACTTGGAATACGAGTGGGCTGACCAGGACTGGATGAAGACCAGGGCCAAAAATAATGCCCATGACGCCCCAACCTCGATATATGAGGTCCATCTCGGTTCGTGGCGGTACGAACCGGGTGGCTATCGGGCTATCGCCCACCAACTCGCCGACTATGTGCTCGATACTGGTTTCACCCACGTTGAGTTGCTCCCCGTCATGGAGCATCCCTTCTATGGGTCGTGGGGCTACCAATCAACCGGGTACTTTGCGGCGACGGCGCGCTACGGCACACCGCAAGACCTCATGTACCTCGTCGACTATCTGCACCAGAAGGGTATCGGGGTGATCCTCGACTGGGTCCCATCACATTTCCCCTCGGATGACCATGGTCTGGCCGCGTTCGACGGAACCCATCTCTACGAGCACAGCGACCCCCAACTTGGCTACCACCCCGACTGGGACAGCCTCATCTTCAACTACGACCGCTTTGAAGTGCGCAGCTTCTTGTTGTCGAGCGCACTGTTCTGGCTTGACAAATACCACGCCGACGGCATTCGCGTCGACGCCGTGGCATCGATGCTCTATCGCGATTACTCGCGCAAAGAGGGGGAATGGATACCAAACAAGTTTGGGGGTCGGGAGAATCTCGGGGCCATCTCGCTGCTCCGCCTCATCAACAAAGCGGCATATGCTCGCTACCCGGATATCCAGATGTATGCCGAGGAATCGACGGCCTTTCCGATGGTGACCCACCCCACCGACTATGGCGGGCTCGGCTTTGGTCAGAAGTGGGACATGGGATGGATGAACGACACCCTGAAGTACGTGTCGTTGGATCCCGTCCATCGTCGTCACCATCACGATGTACTCAGCTTCCGCATGGTCTATGCCTTCAACGAGAACTTCACATTGCCGCTGTCGCATGATGAGGTTGTGCACGGGAAGGGTTCGCTCCTCAACAAGCAGCCAGGCGACACCTGGCAGCAGTTTGCTGGGCTACGCCTGCTGTACGCCTACCAATGGGCGCAACCAGGCAAGAAGCTCCTGTT
>JASJHC010000187.1:0-3306 GCA_033791245.1 Acidimicrobiia bacterium
AGGCTCCGTGGCCGCGACGCGAGACACCCGACCTTGGGCCGGTCAATAGGCAGAGGGCCTGGTCGCATCTCGATGGTGGCGTGCTGCACCATCTCGTGAACATAGCCAATGGGCGGCTTCGGCCCGAAGCAAGGACGCACGAACCCTATTTCGGGGCCATCCGGATGCCGCCATCCATACGAATCGTCTCGCCGTTCATATAGGAATGGGTGATCAACAGATGGGCCAACTCGGCATACTCAGACGTGGTGCCCAGCCGTTTCGGGAACAGAACCTGCTCGCCAAGAGACTCTTTGGCTGCCTCCGGTAGTCCAGCAAGCATCGGAGTATCCATGATCCCGGGAGCGATCGTGTTGACTCGAACACCCACCGAGGAAAGATCCCGCGCAACCGGCAGCGTCATCCCGACGATCCCACCCTTCGAAGCCGCATAGGCAGCCTGCCCTATCTGTCCATCAAAAGCCGCAACCGAAGCCGTATTGACGATCGCCCCTCGTTCCCCGTTGTCAAGCGGCTCGGTCTTCGCCATTGCCGCCGCGGCGAGACGAATGCAGTTGAACGATCCGACCAGATTGATCGCGATGACCCGTTCGAATTGGGTGAGCGAGTGCGGTTCACCGTCACGATTGATGGTTCGTGCCGGCGGGGCAATCCCGGCACAATTCACCAGGATACGCAGCGGACCCATCTCTGTTGCGGTGTCGATGGCCATCTGGAATTGCTCGGCATCTGTGACATCGGCGTGGACATACGCGCCGCCGATCTGGCCGGCCACCGCATCACCAAGATCATCCTGGAGATCAGCGAGCACCACCTTGACGCCATCAGCAGCAAGCCGTCTTGCGGTCGCCGCACCCAGCCCAGAAGCTCCCCCGGTCACCACTGCGGCAGTGCCTGAAATCTCCATGCCAACCTCCAGCTATTGAGACTCGACTCAGGCTAACGCGGAAAGACGTATCTCACAGAGCGACCGCCACTCCTGTAGTACTGGGGTTCGCAATATGGACCCGGTTTCGGAGGGAGATCGAATGAGCTTTGACGCGAGGATGGCGCTGCTGACGGTACGTCTGTCGAAGATTGCCTACCGTCCGCTGGATCATGCCGAGCAGGATGTGGCAGAGCTGGGCTTGACCAACTACGTACATTTCTCGGGTTCGAGCACTCAGGCGTTTGTCGCCCGGGACGACACCCACCGGTACCTCGTCTTCCGTGGCACCGAGTCGACTAATCACGTCGACTGGTTGCGCGACGCCGAGTTCCAACCGGTCACTGGTGCGTTTGGAACGATGGTCCACTCTGGCTTCCGGCGTGCTCTCGACGAGGTCTGGCAGGATCTGCTGCCGCAGCTCACATCATCTACTCGGGGTCTAGTCATCGCCGGGCACAGCCTCGGAGCCGGCCTTGCCATCCTTGCCGCAAGCCGACTGGCAGCTGCCAATGGTGCCGTTGACCAGGTGTACACCTACGGGTCGCCACGCACTGGGCTGCGGGACTTCGCTGCTGCCTACGAGGGTGTACTCGGCGCCAACACCTTCCGTGTCATCAATCACATCGACATCGTCACCCGGGTGCCGTTGCTGTTGCAGAGCTATCGCCATGTCGGACGACGTATGTACTTCGACGGGAACGGCACCTTCCACCCCGATGCGGGCGCCTGGCACATAGCCCGGGATGACATGCTGGCCAGGTTCCGCCACTTCGGCACCATCCGGTCCGCGGGTGTCGGACCGCACGAGATTTCGCGGTATGAGGATCGCGTCGAGTCGATCCAGTGAACTGGCGGCTCTGCAGCTACACCGCCACGCGAGCCAATGCCTGGTCCGGGTGACGCATCTTCATCGGGAACACCCCGATCCCGTAGGTGACGAAGTTGCCGACCGGCACGATGCGAATCACACATGTTTCTGCGATGCCGTCGACCCCGCGCATCAGATCCCTGGCGAGGTCAGAATCGACTTCGTCCATGTCCATCACGGTTGCGACTCCGGCAAACGAGATGACTGCAGGCGGTGCTTGGCGAACTCTTATCGGCAATCGTGACACCGTGATTGTCATGGAGACGTTCGGATTCGCACGGATGTGCTTTGTCTTCCAGGTGTCGGGACCGGTGACTACGTGAAGCGCCCGACCTTGCACCTTGTACATCACCCCGGCACTACGTGACTCTCCTTCCGGGGTCACAAAACTGAGTACCGCAAAGGGCCACTTCTCGATCTGATGCCACACCTCGTCGGCGGTTGTCGGCAGTGCCATGCCCTCTCCATGTTGCGTACCCCTCATCATCTATCGAGGATTGGTTTTCGGCAAGGGGTGCCAAGATAGGAACAGCACACCTGAAGGAACCGACAAATGACCGAACCGCGCTTCATAGGCGACATCAAATCGAGCCCGATGGGATTTGGAAGCTGGGCCATCGGCGGACCTTTTGCCGCCCCGGACGGTCAACCCCTCGGCTGGGGCGTGGTGGATGATGACGAGTCCATCGCCGCGGTCCGTGCCGCATTCGGAGCTGGCATCACTTTGTTCGACACCGCGAACGTATACGGAACAGGCCACGCCGAACGGATCCTGGCTCGGGCCCTTGCCGGACATCGAGATGAAGTTGTTCTCGCCACCAAGTGGGGCAACACGATGCAGGAGGAGACCAAGATCCTCAATGGCTCAGATGGATCAGTTGCCGGCATGCGCAACTCGCTCGAAGGTTCGCTGCACCGACTCGACACCGACTACATCGATCTCTTCCAGTTCCATCTCAACGACTTCGCCGGGCCGGTTGACGACCTCCAGGAGGCTCTGGAAGACCTGACTGAGGAAGGCAAGATCCGGGCCTACGGATGGAGCACAGATCACCCCGACCAAGCACAGAAGTGGGTAGGCGGCAATCACTACCGGGCGCTGCAGGCTGAGATCAATGTCCTCAACGACAACTCCGGAATCATCAGGGTCGCCGAAGCCAATGGACTCGCTTGCCTAAACCGCGGGCCGCTGGCAATGGGTTTGCTCAGCGGCAAGTACGCCGCAGGCTCGAAGCTCGGCGTCGACGACGTCCGCGGTAAGACACCCGAGTGGCTTCGGTACTTCGACGATGGGGTGCCCTCGCAATATTTCCTCGTGATGCTCGACGCGGTTGGGGAGATCTTGACCTCGAACGGCCGGAGTCTGGTGCAGGGTGCCATCGCTTGGCTGTGGGGACGTTCACCGACCACGATCCCAATCCCCGGCGTTCGCACCGTTGCCCAGGCGGTCGAGAACGCCGGTGCGATGCATTTCGGCCCGCTGCCACCTGAACAGATGGCCGAAATCGAA
>JASJHC010000188.1:0-8261 GCA_033791245.1 Acidimicrobiia bacterium
ATCGGGACCATCTCGTTGATGCTTACATCGAATCTGATGGTCGATGTGCGGAACTCATCTATCCCGGATACGGCCTCTCCAAGGGCGCTGTCTATGGTCGGGCCGAGTCCACCCAATTGCTCCTGGAACGCGGTCACCTGCGCCGCGTATATGGCAGCACCGCCTTCAACCCTGGCGATGTCAGCTTCGAGCTGCAGCTGGCGGTCCTCAGCTGTCGCCAGGTCGTCTGAGAGCGAACCAACCTTGGTCGCCATGTAGAAGGTGGCTGCGGCCAGCGCGACGAGAAGCACTGCGACCCCAACCACTATCGGGGTCAGATTGCGGCTGATGAACTGGTTCATGGGCACCCCCTGGGCTGCCGGGTCGGGTTCGGTTTGGTTTTGATCGGCGTCGGGTCGGTCTGCGGTGCGTCGCATCATGGTTGCAATGAACCAGGCGACGACAATCAGCGCACCTGCGGCAACAAAGGTCTCGGTCATGGCCGCCGTGGTTAGTTCGGCTGATGCTTTGGTCGCCGCCGCGGCATAGTCGGGGTCGGTGATCGGGGGCAGGTCGATTTGGGTGCGGAGCTGATTAAAACGCCGGAGACCCCATGCAGTGAGACCTGAGAGACCCACCGAAAGCCCAATGAGGCGGAACACCATGACCAAGCTGGCCGCGGTCCCACGCCGATCGGGGGGAGCGGCGTCTACAACGGCTGCTGTGGTAGGCGCCATGACGAGACCAAAGCCGGCCCCGAGGATCGCCAGTTGCCAAGCGACGGTCCAATAGCTTGTCGTTACTTCCCACCCGTATCCCATCATGAAGAAGGCGGCCGCCGAGAGGGCAAGACCGATCAGGACCGGGGGCCGATACCAGCGGCTCTCGGTCACTCGACCTCCCACATATGATGCCAGTGACATCGAAGCCGTCAGGGCGCTGAGCACCCAGCCGGTGGTAACCGCAGCGCCTTCCAGGTCGAGCTCGACCACGTTGATGATCAGCGGGACGTTCACCATGGCGATTATCAAGGTTGCGCCCACAAAGAAGTTGACCGATACCGCGGCGACCAGATTGCGGCCGCGGAACAGACCAGGGTCGATCAAAGGGTGCGCAACCCGACGCTGCCACCACACAAAGGCAATGCCCGAGACCAGTGCCACTGGATATAGCCAGACCAAGCCGGTATCAGACCCGCCCGTGAGTTGGTCGAGCCCGCTGACACTCTGGATCTCCGCGCTTCCCAGCAAGGCCAAGTTGAGACTCACCAGTGCGGTGGTGAGTAGGAAGGCTCCTGTCCAGTCGATCTTGGCCTTGCGTTGGCTGGCTGTGGCATCTTCGAGCACGTACCAGGCAGCGACGATTCCGATGATGGCCAGCGGGATATTGAAATGGAACTGCCATCGCCAAGATAGGAAGCGGATGATCATCGCCCCATAGAGTGGTCCCCATACCCAACCCAGCGTGTCGATCGCGGCGAGTACGCCTAGCGCTCGGGCTCGCTTGCGGGCGGCATAGGCGTCGCTTACGGCCGCCATCCCGATGGGGACCAGGGCCCCGCCACCCATTGCCGTCAGAACCCGACCGAAAAGAAACGGGCCGAGGCTGCTGGTCATCGGGATGATGATCGAGCCGGCAAGGAAGAGAGTCATCGCAGCGATATAGACCCGCCGCCGCCCCAGAACATCGCTGAGGCGTCCCATGAAGGGCATCACCGCCACATAGGCAATGAGATAAGCATTGACGATCCATGCGGCATCGTCGATGCCGTCGGGGAGGACGATCCCGAGGTCGTTGATGATCGGTCGCAGCATGGTCGTGACGACCGTGAGGTCGTCGGCTGCGATTAAGATTCCAAACGCGACGACGATCAGAACGGCACGAGGAGACTGGTGAGCAGTCGCCGTGGAGGCTCGTCCCTGGGGCATCACCTGCTGTTCCTGGAATCCGACGAGCTGGAACTGGCGTTGCTCAGCAGACTCCTCGGTGATGCCTCGCGTCGTTTCATTGCGTTGATCAACTCTCGATATCGGGTGGTGCTATCTCGATGGGCACATCGAATTCTGAGAACTCTATGTACCAGTCACTTGTTTGACCCTCATAAACGGTCGAGAGTTCCGCCTCGCGGACGTATCCGGTTTCCGGATCGATCCACATATCTAGATCAACCGCCTGCTTTCTGATCAATCCGGCAAGGATGAGCAAGACACGATCCTCGTCGGCGACCGCCCTGATGTGATAGCGGGCTTCAGAGTTCCGGGTCTCCTCTCCGATCCAAACGATGTCAGTTAGTCCTTCGGCCAGCAGGGGGCGCCAACCCAACTCTGGATCGAAGAGCGTGGCCGGATCGAAGTCGTACCCAGAAGGTGCCTCGTCCCATTTACCGGTGATCGGATTGGTCAGCCAGGTCTTGCCGTCGATGGCGATTGCCCCAATCTGGGCATTGATGTTGCCGACCGCAAGGGTGACGACTGCGTTGGCAGACGAAGGTGCCGCGAACTGTCCTTCGGCCAAAGCAAAGTTGAGGGTATCGAGAGGGTCGATATAGACAGGTGCCCCGCCCCTCTCGATCTTGAAACGCACGTACTCAACCGCTCCCATTGCCTCGGCACCAACGTCGAGGACGATGTCGGGCTCGGGTGGAAGTGTGGTTGCCGGCTCGCTGTCGCTGCCACACGAGCTGGCGGCCAAGGCGAGGATCAGTAGGAACCAAATGAGGTGACTGCGCTTCATGGGGCCACCATAACTGACCCACATTTGCAGCGGCTACGATCGCCCTGGTCGGTCAATAGATAGGGACAGAACATGCTGACGGCGGCTGCCAAAGCAACAACGCCGCCCTGCGGTGGCGACCGTGCATAGCGACAGGCCCGCGGTCCGAATCCGGGCCGTCACGGCCGCCGATATACCGGACCTGGCTGGTGTGCAGCTTCGTAGCGCGCTAGCCGGGTTCGCTCATATCTTCCCTGAGTCCATTCCCAAACCCACACAACCCGAACTCGAGGACGAGTGGGCGGTTCTCGTGGCCCGTTCCGACAGAACGATCCTTGCCGCAACGATTGAAGAGCGCATCGTTGCCACCGTCGTATTTGGGTCCGACGACGACACGGACAAGGAGACAGATTGCATGCTCTTAAAGCTGTACGTCGCGCCCGACCACTTCGGACAAGGAATCGGTACCACCTTGTATGACGAGGCGATCAAATCTCTTCGTGGCCGGGGCTACAGCCGAGCCCGGCTCTGGGTTCTCGAAGAGAACACCAGCGCCCGCAGGATGTACGAACGGCGCGGTTGGGAGCCGCGCCCTTGGGTACGCAGCGATTGGCCGGGCAGTGGTGTCAACGAGGTCGGTTACGTGATGGACCTGTAGAGCGGTATGCGACCTAGTCGTTCTGGATGTAGCGATCTATGTGCTCGTGGATCCACTCCATCAATTCGATTTCGAGATTGCGCATCACTCTGGCGACGGCAAGGTCGTGAGCGATTCGATGGTCCCGATGGTTCTCCGGAGCATGAGCGCTTGCTCGATATGTCTTGCCGGATAGTTCGAACCAACCCGTTGCATCTACTCCCGTGGCGGATTGCTCCAGCTCGATAGAAATCGAGACAATCTCGGGCATACCGATTCTCCTCTCAAGGCTGAGTATCTGGACCCATCATCGGATGAGCCTTGACGATGGCCTAGTGCCAAAGGTCACGACGAACAGGGCTTGCCGCGTCGTATGATCGGGTTCAATCGAGCTGGGGAGCCAACATGAGTGCACAGACCTCGTTGACCATTCGGTCGGCCCGTTTGCGCGGACGTCAAGGCCTGGTCGACATTGCCATTGACGAAGGCCTGATTACCAGTATCGCCCCCAGCGGGGAGTCCGCATCGGGTGTCGATGATCTTGATGCCGGCGGCCGGCTGGTCACTGAGTCGTTTGTCAACACGCACCTGCACCTGGACAAGGTTTTTACCCTCGATCAACTCGGTGATGCGGCTCTTGCGGACTACCACTCCAGCGGAATGGGCAAGGCGATGACTGCTATCGAGACTGCCGCTGCGGTGAAGAACGCACAGCGGCCGGATGTGATGCTCGCATCGGGGCGGCGCGCGTTGGCGATGGCGGCCTACTACGGCAATACGCACATCAGGGCTCTGGCGGATGTCGACTCAAAGGCAGGGACTCGTGGTGTCGAGGTACTTGTCGAATTGCGTAAGGAGTTTGCCGGTGTGGTTGACGTGCAGGTTGTTGCCTTTGCCCAGGATGGCATCGTCCGTGAGCCAGGCACCGCGGCATTGCTACAGAAGTCCATGGAGCTTGGTGCCGATGTTGTCGGGGGAATCCCGTGGATCGAGTACACCGAGGCCGATATGGCCGAGCATGTCCGCATTGTCTTTGAGATTGCGGTCGCTCATGATGCACCCGTTTCGATGCTTCTCGATGATGCGGGTGATCCCGGGCTACGCACTCTGGAGATGATGGCCACCGAAGCCTTGCGCACCGGATGGATCGGTCGGGCACTGGCCCACCACGCACGAGCGATGCAGCTCTATCCCGACCCATATTTCGAGAGGCTCGTTGCCTTGTTGACTGCGGCCAAGGTGGCTGTGGTCTCGGATCCGCATACCGGTCCGTTGCATGCGAGGGTGAGGGAGCTGACCGTGGCCGGGGTAAATGTAAGCCTGGGCCAGGATGACATTTCCGATGCCTACTACGCCTTTGGCAGGAACAACATGCTGGAGGTGGCATTCCTTGGAGCGCATCTGCTCTGGATGATGTCAGAGCCGGAATTGGAACTCCTTTACGACATGGTGACCGTCAACCCCGCGACAGCGATCGGGCTGGAGGACCATGTCTTGGCTGTTGGCAGTACCGCCAATCTCGTTGTCCTGGAAGGCGAGAGTATCGCTGAGGCGCTTCGCTTTCATGCCGCGCCTCGTGCGGTGATCAGCCACGGACGCCTCATCGATCGTGCTGTGGTCAAGGCAGCCGCTTCGGTTCCTGCCTGAAGCCAGGTTGAGTTAGTTCTTGAGCGAGTAGATGACGACGCCCGTTCCGACCGCGATCAAGACGGCGGGGAGGATCAAGTCCTTCATCCAGGGCAAGTACCGGTCTGCGAGGAGAGCTCCGCCGATCGCGACAAGGAGACCGCCGATGATCATCTGGCCCGACTGGCTGGCGGCCCGGTCGACGATGGGGGCGGCTGCAGCTGCGGCGTCGGCCTCGGGGATGGCGATCCAGGCAACGACGTAAAGAATAAGCCCGGGGCCCATCACCAACAACGCCAACCAAGCAATGCGCATCAGGGTTGGGTCAATGCTGAGGTATTCGGCCATGCCCCCAGCGACGCCACCAACCTTGCGGTCGCGACGGCTGCGGGTTAACCGGGCCGGGCCACTTGCTGCGGGGCTCACTAGCGGACTGCGAAGGCTAGTTTCACGTTGGCGCGGTACTGCACCACTTTGCCCTCACTGACACGGGCGCTCAGGTTCTGCACCTCGACGCCAGTTATGCCGGCGATACTCTCGGAGGCCTTGGCGACAGCGTTGTCGACAGCGGACTCGAAGCCGTCCTTCGAGATCCCGATGACCTCGATGACCTTGACCGCACCCGAGTCTATGAATTCGCCCATATTTGGCTCCTTTGTGATTTCAGCCGATGCTACTCAGATCGCTTGTCTCGGGAGCGGTTAGCCTGTCTACCGTGACAACCGGTATCGACTTTTCAGCGCGAATAGGGGGTCTTCCGCGATGGGTCGGGGGCCTGGCCGCGTTTATCTATCCGCTTGCGTTGGCAACCTATGCGCTCAGCATCGATTTCGACCGTGTTGGCAACATGTCCGACCTGGCGGCCTCCATCCTGGCGACGATGCTGTTCCTGATTGCAGCTCCGACAACGTGGATATTCACAGTTGACTTCATCGAGGCCGGGCGGTTGCTGGTCGTGGTGTCCGGTCTGCTGACCTCGCTCCCGCTCTGGTATCTGCTCGGATCCCGAGTCGCCCACTTCTCTAGTGGTTGGAGAGTGTGGATTCAGCGTTACGCAATCTTCTGCCTGGTGTGGAGTGTGCTCAACGTCGTGGCGATGGTGCTGGTCGGATCAGTGGTGAGCTAGGACCCCCAAGTTGGATCAGAGACCGAGTCTCTCCACCATCGCCCAGATGGTGAACCCAACCAGAACGATGTCAAACACGCCGTACATGGCAAGACGACGGTGCGATTCGTCTGCCCCGGTCTTGTCACCCGCTTCGTGCAGTTCGGCAGTCTTCTCTCCACCCGGTCCGAATATCTTGATACCCAGAACGGTCCCGGCCACGATCGCGAGGAAACCGATAGCGACAAACGTCTGCTCAAAATCGTAGAGGCTCTCTCTCACGACCATCCAGACACCGGTGATTAGCAGCACAATGGCGGCAGGCATATACAGGACCACACTCATACGGGTCGTTTGGCGCATCCAAGCTGCCGCACTCGCTCCACCGGTCTTCTGCATGGCTGGGGTCACCAGGGCTTGGGTCACGCTTGCCCCCAACCAAGTTGCTACCGCGATGATGTGAATGGTGAGAAGTAGTGCTCCCACGGGTCTCCCTCAATAGATCTCGGCACAGCCTACGCGATCAAGATGATCAACCGCGGTCATAGCTTGCGTTGGTAGCCTCCCCCCATGATTGTCTTCTGGGGTTTCATGGTCCGACTAGTTCGGTCGATCGTTGCTGCGTTTCGTGATCCGCAAACACGCGCTCTGGTGACCGGAGCGGCGCTGGTTATTGCGACAGGAACCTGGTTCTACTCGCGAATGGAGGGGTGGTCAGCCATCGACTCGCTCTACTTCACGGTGATGACGCTGACGACGGTTGGCTACGGAGACCTGAGCCCAACGACTTCGGCAACCCGTCTCTTTACGGTCGCATTCGTCCTCATCGGCATTGGCATTCTGCTGGGATTCATCGATGTGGTGGCCAAACACGCAAGAGGCAAAAGAGAGGCTTGACTCTCAAGTAGCTGGAGACTCCATACTGGTGGAGAAGGTTCTCGCAGACGAAGAAACCGACGGAGGTGGGCGTGTATCGGATAGGTGAGTTCTCAAAGATCTGTCGGGTGCCGGTGTCGGCGCTCCGTTACTACGCCGATCTTGGATTGCTGCCCCCGGACACTGTCGATCCAGATACGGGCTACCGCTACTACGCGGTGTCGCAGTTGCCTCGACTCAATCGCATCCTGGCGCTCAAAGGTCTGGGGCTGTCGCTCGATGAAATCGGGGCAAACATCAACGACGAGCTGTCCGCCGCGGAATTGCGCGGGATGCTTCGGCTCAAGCAAGCTGAGATCAGCCAATCGGTTACTGAGGAACAGGCACGTTTGTCTAGGGTCGAGAACCGGCTTCGTCTTATCGAAGGTGAGGGAACGATGCCCAGTCATGACGTCGTGTTGAAGGAGTTGGAGCCGCAGCCCGTTGTGTCCATGAGAGAGGTATTGGCCGATCTCCAGGACGTTGGGTCGATGATCGGCGACGGGTTTGCTGCGCTGATGCCTGCAGGGATCATGCCGGTTGCTCCGTGTTTCTCGGTGTACCACGATGCAGATTTCAAGCCGACCGAAGCCGATGTGGAAGTTGCCTTTCCGGTGGCACACCATCTCGACAGTCTGCCCGAAACGCCGGGCGGGCGGTCACTCACTCAACGTGTAGTGCCTGGTGGCAAAGCAGCTGTGATCATTCACGAGGGGCCATACGACACCATCGAGGATTCGTATGTGGCGATCGGAAACTGGATTTCTGATAACAGACTCCACATCGCTGGTCTGGTTCAGGAGGCATACCTAGTTGCCCCGGACGATCCAGGCGGTCCTATAGCCGAGATCCGTATTCCGGTGGCGTAGCCATGGCGTCTATTGACCTCAAGAAGACGTATCGGGAGCACTACTCCGCCAAAGTCGGCAAACCAGCGCTGGTCGACGTGCCGGCACGGCCGTTCCTGATGATTGATGGTGTAGGCAGCCCCGCGGAGCAGGAGTATGCGGATGCGGTCGAGGCGCTGTACCCGCTGGCCTATGGCGTCCGCGCTGAGATCAAGAAGGCGACCGGAGACGGATACACGGTGCTACCGCTCGAAGGTCTGTGGTGGGCAGATGACATGAGCAAGTTTTCTGTCGATGCCAAACAAGACTGGAAGTGGCGGATGATGATCTGCCTGCCGGATCTCGCTACTGCGGGAATGGCGGGGATGGTGATTCCACGCGTTCTCGCAGCCAAGAAACCTGTTGCCGGCGATCAGGTGCGGTTTGAGGTGTTCGAGGA
>JASJHC010000189.1:0-2759 GCA_033791245.1 Acidimicrobiia bacterium
GGCTAGCTGCTGCAGCTACATTCGCCTCATGAGAGCTGTTGTACAACGGGTAGCCCATTCGCGTGTGTCGGTTGCCGGCGAGACGATAGGTGAGATCGATCAGGGGCTTTTGGTCCTTCTTGGGGTTGGGCACGACGACGGCAGTGCCGATGCCAAGGCCCTCGTTGACAAGATGCTGGGGTTACGAATCTTTCCTGATGCTGACGAGCGGATGAACCGCTCCGTTGTCGATATCGGTGGGTCGGTATTGGTGGTCAGTCAATTCACCCTGCTTGCCGATATTCGAAAAGGACGGCGCCCATCGTTCACAGATGCCGCTGATCCGGAGGTGGCCGCGGCCCTTGTTGACGATGTCGTCGAAATGGTCCGCCAGCAAGGGGTGACAGTCGCCACCGGTGAATTCGGAGCCATGATGGACGTCGAACTGCTCAATGCAGGGCCGGTGACCATCGTCATTGATGTTGCCCAGGGCCGTGTTCAGTGAGCGGTGTGGGCTTGCCCTGCCTCACAGAATCGGAGAAAATCGCAGTGGCGACAGGCCGCCGAGGGGGCTTGGGGGAAGTCCGGTCCGGCGGCAGCACCGAGCAACTCATCAAGATGGTGGCGTGCGGTGGTGAGCCAAGCCTCGTCAATGTCCACTTTTACCTCTTCGAGGGCGCCGCTACCCAGGTAGGCAAACGTAGCTGACATACTCTCTGGGGGGTCGGCGGCCAACGCCCCGTCGGCAGCCGCAATCGCATAAGCCTCCAGCTGGACCATGGCTGCGGGGTTGGAACGATTGCTTCCAGACTTGAAGTCGACGATCTCCCAGGTGCCGGGTTCAGGTTCGTAGACGGCGTCGATTCGGCCCCGGATCCGTCCCGAAGGCAGGCTGATATCGATCGGCGCTTCGACGTAGCGAGGTTTCAGGCCTGCGAACCGTGACTCGAGATATACCTGATATGGATCGGGACCCCTGGATGTGGGAGCGTCAGCGTCAACGACGTCATACAGGTCCTCCGCCAGTTCTTCGAGTGGCATCTCACCGCGACCATGCAACTCGATGCGACGATGTACTTTCACCCCACGGCGCATTGCAGGTGCTTGGCGCCGCGGAAGACGTTCGACTTCTGACCAGTAGAACCGCTGCGGACAACCTGCCATGGTCACCAGGCCGGTGACCGATGTGTCGACGCCATGTGATGTTGCTTCGTCGGCTGGAGGCGCGGGCAGATCGTCGAGGATCATGTGCATTTGGTTCACAGCCGCATCGTACGCGTCACCGCCGGTAGCTACTAGTTGCCTGGGCCACTCGGAGTCCGCAACCGTCTTCCGAAGAGCATCTCGCCATCCGTCAGCAAAAAGTGGATCTGGCGCACCGACGCTAGAAACAATCGACAGGGATATCGGTCGTTCGCCTGGCTCGTCGACTTGGTGGTTTATATCCATGCCCGCGGCATTTGCGACAGCTTCAAGGACAGGGCTGGGAGGGCGTGGTTTGGTTGCGCCACCATGCCAGTGGGCGCCTGTCAGATAGAGGCGACTCTTGGCTCGAGTGATGCCAACGTAGGCGGTTCGCCATTCCTGGCGGTCTCTCACATGCCGTAGCGCATCCTTGCGCTCGTCCTCCTCGAGTCCGAGCGGGATCGGTGCTTCCAGCCTCAACTCGTACGGAACAAACCGGGCAAGTCGGATCGGGTCATCCATGGCCCCACCCTTGACAGGGAAGACTCCATCGGTGAGGGCAGGCAGGAATACCGTATCCCACTCGAGTCCCTTAGCCCGGTGGATGGTCAACAGGACGACGGCATCTTCGGTGCCGACATTGGCCGTGTCGAGTTCCGTTGCCGACCGGTCGTTGGCGCTGAGGGCGAGATATCCCAAGAAAGCCTGCAGGGTTGGCCGCCCCCGCAACGGGCTCCATTCTTCGGCAAGGTCGAGGAAACGGTATAGATTGACTCGGGCAGTCAAAGCCGGGCCGGGGCTCCTTGCTTCGACCTCGCTCCACATCCCGGTCGCATCGAGGATATGTCGGCACAAATCCACGAGCGAGGTGCCCTGGGCCAGCTCCAGAAAACGACGGTATAGCGTGCGAAATGCCATCAGCCGGGCACGTGTCTCCGGGGCGATATCGTCGATCTCTTCGAGTTGGTCGATCGCCTCGACGAGCGGCCAACCCACGTCTGGGTCGTCACCAAGTTGCGCCCGATTCGGCTTAATCCAGCGACTCAACGCCGCTATGTCGCGCATGCCCAATCGGTAGCTTGGTCCGAGCAGGAGTCTCGCCAACGCGATGGAGTCGCCGGGCCGCTCGATCGTCCGCAGCCAGGCGTGAAGGTCGGCTACGTCAGGAAGGTCGAGGAGACCACCAAGGGAACCAACCTCAACGGGTACATCGAGTGCCTGCAGGGCATCGCGGATCAGCGCCATGTCTCTGTTCTTGCGGAAGATCACCGCAACGTCCCGCCACAGGACGTCGTCTTCGGCATTCAGCCTCACGATCTCTTCGGCAATCCATTCAGCCTCGTCCACCGCGGTGCGGAAAAACTCGGCCGCTGCCCATCCCGTGGGGGCGTCAGCAACGGGCTTGAGGGGGGTAAATGGCTCGTCGGCATATAGGACAGCACGCACCTCATGGGCAACATCCAAGATCGACGAGCCGGAACGCCGATTCTCGGTGAGGGGGAGTGTCTCGGCTGGGGATCCATCAGCGGCAGGAAAGTGAGTCGGGAAATTGTCGAAGTTCTCTGTTGATGCACCGCGCCACTCGTAGATGGTTT
>JASJHC010000190.1:0-4659 GCA_033791245.1 Acidimicrobiia bacterium
AACGCCGAGCTTGGTGCTGTTCCACAGTCCCTCAAACACTCGAGATGAATCATCGGCGACATAGGACCACGCCCGGTTGCCCCACTCGCTCGGGAGCATATTTGGGAAGTTCCATCGGAACGCAAACGACCAAACGAAGAGGGTGATTATCGGGAGTCCGACAAAGACGACAATGGAGGTAACGGCGGTGCGGCGGATCCACTTGGTGGTAGCAGACTCCGACTCAGCTACGTCCACGAACGAGTCCGGTTCGGTTTTCGATTCCACAGGTTTTGTGTCAGTAGTCATACCGATCACCTCACCGCATATCGGGCCAGCCGCCGATAGGCGACTAGCAACAGGATGGCCACGAACGCAAGCACGATGCTGATGGCCATTGCCTCAGGTCTCAATGCAAGATCAGGGTCTTGGTACTGACGGAATGCGACCACAGGGAGCGTGGTCGGGAAACGTACGCCAAGGAGAAGCGGGATCTCGTAGTTGGCGAACGTGAAAGCAAAAATGATGATCGATGTCGACATGATCCCCGGCATGATCAGGGGCAGCAGCACGTTGAAGAATCGCTGCCGGGCGTTGGCCCCAAGGGTTCGTGCCTGCTCCTCATACTGTGGTCCGACACTCTGCAGGATCGCCAGAACGACGAGACCAACGAACGGGACCTCCTTCCATAGGAAGGTCAGAATGATGGCAATTCCGGCTCTATCGAAAACGAGAGCGGGGAAATCTGCGGGCACTTCCATGAGACCGGCGGCCGCACCAAAGCGAGCGATCAATCCGCTTTGGGTAATCAGCAAGATGATGCCGCTAGCTGCGACTAAGTGTGGGACCGGCAGTGGAACCTGGAACAAGAAGGTTGCGAATTTGCTTCCCGTAAACTTCTGGCGCAGTACAAGCGCAAACCCGACCGCAAGGACACTCGACAAGACGGTGGCGACAAGGGCAATTCGGAATGTCAGCCATAGAGAACGAATGAAGTTGCTGTCGGTCAGCACTGATATGTAGTGGTCCAGGGTGAAGTCACGCTGCCCTAGCGCAGGGAAGTACCCAAGGCTCTGAGCAAACCCGACAAGCAGCCCACCTCCGAACAACAGCACTACCAGGCCTAGGGCAGGGGCCAGCATTGCTGGGATCTTCATCCCTTCCTTGACTCGTCGCATGGTCATTGGCTCGCTCAGTTCCATCACCTCCCGATCGGGTTGTGTGGGGTGCCTCATCACGAGGCACCCCACACCCCTTGTCTCGTGTTACTCCTCGAGTACCTTCTCGATCCAGCCTGCTTCGAATGCAGTTACCCAATCGCCGCCAGGCTCTGGCAGAGCCGCCGCGGTGAGTTCTGCCGCCGGGAGTGTTGCCACACCCGAGCCAAACGAATCGAGGGTTGCTTGCGCCTCAGCCGGCCAAGTTGACGGATCGGTCGGAATCAACCATCCCCATCTATCCGGATTCGCCATGATCAGCTGGAACTCAGGCGAGACGATGTAGTTCGCAAGAACCATCGCACCCGCCGGGTTGGCAGCGTTGAACGGAATTCCGACGTAGTTGTTGTTCGAGAGCGTCCCAGTGTCGAAGACGTACGTACGGATCGACTCGGGGTAGGTACCCGCTGCGATGTTCGTTGACGCCCGCGCCGGGTCGTAGCTCAGGTTGAAATGGATCTCTTGGTTTGCCATCAGGTCAGCCATCGCGGCACCCTCTGGGTAGGTGTCGCCACCACGCCATAGATCAGGCTCGATGTCGTTCAGATACTCCCAAACAGCCGGTGCGTACTGGTCGAAGACTGCCTGATCGAATTCGCCAAGAAACGCATCGGGACCGCCTGCTGCCCAGTAGAACAGGTGACGGACGAAGACGCTTCCTACGAAGTCAGGAACTGCCGGGTATGTGAACTGCCCAGGGTTTTCGTGGACCCAGGTCTGCAAAGCTTCAAAAGTGGTCGGAGCTTCGGAAACAAACGCAGTGTCATACTCAACAACGAACTGGGCATGACCCCAGGGAGATTCCAGACCCTCTACTGGCTCACCAAAGTCATTGGCGATTGCGGCATCCTGCCACGGCACATAGATGGCGTTCGGAAGTGACTCCGCCCACGGTCCGTACATCAGGTCGGCATTCTTGAGCGTTGCAAAGTTCTCACCGTTGATCCACATGAGATCGATGGTGCCGCCGTCGGTCACACCGGCTGCGGACTCATCGAGAACCTTGTTCACGAAGTCAGCGGCATCAGCGGGGACCCGGTTGAGTGTGATGTTGAATTGCTCTTTGATCGCATCACCGATGTCGTTATCGACATTGGAGTTGATCGTGTCAGAGCCACCCCACATGAACCAGTTGACGGTCGTGCCGTCGGCTGCAGCAAGGACCTCTTCCCACGTGCTGAACCCAGGGGCGTCGAACGGTGTGCCCGTCGCCGCCGCCGCTGTTGTCTCGGTGGTCTCAGTCGCCGCTGTTGTCTCGGTGGTCTCAGCCGCCGCTGTTGTCTCGGTCGTCTCCGCAGCCGCGGTTGTCGTAGCTGCGTCATCGTCTCCGCCACACGCAGCAACGACCAATGCGAACGCCATTAGCGCCAACACAAATCGCCAGCCGTTACGCTCTCGATATCTCATCTATGTTCTCCTCCTGTTTTTACTCTGATTGGGCTACGTTGGATCTCCATCGGACCCCAACTGGGAGCCAAAGCCATCCGGCTCGAGACCCAGCTGCCTTCCTCTCGGTGGTTACACCGAAACCGTCAAATCATGGTCAGCAATTCACCCCCGGCAGTTGCACATAGGGGGCAGGGGCGATCGGTTCGACCGTCCTCATCCCGAGCCAGGCTGCAACTTCAAGCAGCTCATTGCTCAGGTCACCTTGGGCGACGGCGTAGTGATGCTCGTGGCCACGCACCACGAGCGTGTTGACGAGTTCCGCCAACTCGATTGGTCGGCCGTTCAGTTCGAATCCACCAAACCAACCACGCGTTCCGTCGAAACCCTTTGCTGGATGTTCCTCGATGCGGGCTCGCACCACGAGCATCTCGGAGGCGTTATCGCCGATATAGGAGATGGTTGTCTCCTGGGGAGCAAAAACCTGATCACCAGCGACGCCGTACACATCTGGCGACTTGCGGCCCAAGGTGGGATGGTCGATCCAGGTGATGCCATCGTCATTTGCGAAGTGGCGGGGGCTAACCCCGCAGTGCCACATAAGCATGGCGCCGCGTTCCGGATCGAGCGCTGTCATGTCTAGCAGTGTCGCCGACCCCTGTGCGTCACTCAGCTCATTGAGCAACAACATGGTGAGCGCCCCAGGAACATCCCCTTCGCAAGATACGGCGAAGCCATCCTCCGACCCCATCCAGCTGTAGGCCATGCACGGTGCGACACCCAACACTTCTTGGAACTTCGGCCAACATTGGACCGCGAGTGCCGAGTGGCCATTGGCCGCGACCATCTCTTTGAGCGCGAGATAGAGCTTGGCGCCACGTTCCATGCCATCTGAACCCGCAGTTACCGCGGCAGCGGCGGCAGTCAACTGTGCAACAACCTCTTGCGCCTTGACCGGGTCGGCGGCGTCGGTCAGCTCGGCGAGCTCGGAGAACTCGTGAGCAATAACCCGAGTACCCAGCCGTGACCTCACCTTGGTCTCCTCGAAGTTCATGTTGTAGAACCCCGGCGAATTGCCACCAATCCACCCGATAGAGGCGGTGGACATTCGCTTGATGGCACGCAGGGCTCGGGCGGTTACCTCAAATCGCTCGACAAACTCGGGCGACTCGACATGTCCGAAGAACCACTTGTACGGCGGAGCGTCGTCGCGTAGATAACGGGTGAGAATGGAGGCATAGTGGTTGACCGAGACCAACGAGTGCAGCTTGATCTCTCCCTCTTGGTGAGGATCGGGGGTGCCCCAGATACCCACCCGTGGTGCGGCACCGGCCAGGGGTAGAACCAGCTCTCCCGAGGCAACGGTCGCAAGTTGAATCATGAGAAAATCGACGCCCTGCGCCTCAATCTCTCGAGCTGCACTCTCCGCAAGATCGATATCGGTAACGGGCTCCTTGATCGCAACTAGTTCGAAGTCCAGCCGATCGGCGAGGGCGCTCAGGCCGTCGATGGCCCTCCCGTATTGGTTCAGCTCAATGCCGTAGTACGAGGTGAACGCAACACCCACGTATCCGATCCTGAGACGAGGTCCGCTGGCAGTATTGGCATTCATCGTGAAGTCCCTTCCTTGCAGGCCGCCGCCCAGGCTTCGCAGAGAAGCGCGACCGTGGTGGCGCCAGCGTCTTGTACCCCGATCGCCTTTTCCTCGGCGTAGCGAGCGCGCCCCCGCGAAGCAGTCATGTCCTTGGTCAATTCCGCTCCTTGTCGGGCAGCAGCAGCGATGGCGTCAAGAGCATCACCGACTGGGATCGCATCGCTCGCCGCTTTGCGGCTCGCTGCGGTGGCAGCCACCAGGGCATCAACCATCGTCTTGTCGCCCGGCTCGGCCTTGCCGCGCCTCATAACGATCTCGGTGCCTGCTTCGAATGCGTCGGCGAGAGCCGCTGTTGCGATCCCGGGTGCGTCGGCAAAACTCCGTCCGGCGGCTCTGAAGAAGCTCCCGAACAGGGCGCCGGCCGCCCCTCCCATCTCGTCGAGGAAGCCGCGGGCCACCAGCAAGAGAACCTCACTAGGGAGC
>JASJHC010000191.1:0-16942 GCA_033791245.1 Acidimicrobiia bacterium
GAGGAAGGCCAGCATCACCGCAATGTGAATCGCGGGGTGGAGGACCGGGTCGATGCCGAGGGCTGCAGCACGAGTGATCTCGACCCCATGCCACAACGGCGTGACGTAGGCGATCGGCTCCATCCAGTCTGGCAGTTGATCGATCGGGAAGAACGTGCCCGAGAATAGGAAGAGAGGGGTTATCACAAACCGGAAGACAGCAGAAAGACCAGTCTCCTTCTCCAGCTGGGCGGCATAGGCGCTCACTGGTCCGGCAAACGCCAAGCCTGCCAAGACTGCAGGCGGAATCACCAGCAGGGCGCGGGCGATGCTGATGGTGCCGAACACGACCATGACACCCGTGAACACAACCGAGGTGAAGAGGATTCGGAAGGTGAGCCATCCGAAGTGGCCGACGACCAGATCACGGGTTGAGACAGGGGTGGACAGCGCATCGCTGTAGTACTTGTTCCACTTCATGCCGGCCATCACCGGGTACATAGACTCACCGGCGGCAGTCATCATCGTTGCGGCAGCCAGCAGACCGGGCGCCAGATAGGTCAGGTAATCAAAGTCGAGTTGTGTTGTTCCGCCCCCCTCGTCAACAAGGCTGCCCAATCCCAGCCCCATCGCTAGCAAATAGAGGATTGGGTTCATGAACGTGCTGATCACCGACCCCCGCCAGGTACTGCGGTAGACACGGGCGTGACGCTCGACAACCAAGAGTGCGCCGGGAGTCGACATCAGTCGACCAGGGTTCGCCCGGTGAGACGCAGGAATACATCTTCCAGGCTGGCGCGGCGCACGATCGTGCTTTCAACGACAAACGGGCGCTCAGTGACATCGACCAGGGTCTGATCCGCATTGTCGGTGTAGAGCAGCGTTCGGTCAGGCAGTGCCTCGATTCGCTTGGCCAGGCCGGCGAGGTCCTTTTCCTCAGGAGTCTGGCCGACGGGGAATCGCAGCTCGACCACGTCACGGGTGGCAAACTGCTCAATGAGGTTGCGTGGTGATCCTTCGGCAACGATCTTGCCTTTGTCCATGACGACGAGGCGGTCACACAGCTGTTCAGCCTCATCCATGTAGTGGGTGGTGATGATCAGCGTTACACCCTGCTGCTTGAGTCGGTAGAGCCGGTCCCACAGCGCATGTCTCGCCTGCGGGTCTAATCCGGAGGTTGGCTCGTCGAGCAGCATCAGATCGGGCTGGTTGATTAGAGCGCGGGCGACGGTGAGGCGTCGTTTCATTCCTCCGGACAGCGGTTCGACAAGATCGTTGCGACGCTCTTCGAGCTGGGCGAAGTCGAGGAGCTCATCAATGCGTTCTTTGATGACTGCCTTGGGGAGATCAAAGTAGCGCCCGTATATGAACAGGTTCTCAAAGACGGTGAGCTCTGTATCAAGCAGGTTGTCCTGGGGAACGACCCCGAGTCGGGCTCTGATCTGCGGGCCATCACGATCTGGATCAAGTCCGAATACGGTCAGTTCCCCTTCGGTTACCGGCGAAACGGATCCGATCATCTTCATCGTTGAGCTCTTGCCAGCACCATTCGGACCCAAGAAGCCAAAGACCTCGCCGGGGGACACTGTGAAGTCAACAGAGTCAACGGCAACAAAGTCGTCGAACCGTTTTGTCAGATTCGAAGCACGGACCAGTGGCTCAGTCATGAGCTGCAAACCTAGCAGTCGGCGATGACGCTACTCGGCGCCACGGATCAGTTCGCGGACGGCACCGAGTGCTCGTTGATTTGAATCACGAGACCGTCGGGGTCGGCCACGGTGACTGAGCGGCCAAATGGCTGAGCGCAGATCTCGCCGGCTGTCCTGATGCCCACTTCGTTCAGGTGGACAACCACATCTTCGAGTGGGGTCGCTGCATCCAGCCCGAGACCCATCCCGTCATTGGCGTGG
Organism: Acidimicrobiia bacterium; assembly: GCA_033791245.1. Lineage (GTDB taxonomy): Bacteria > Actinomycetota > Acidimicrobiia > Spongiisociales > UBA5794 > JAAETI01. Next base: position 1,890 of record JASJHC010000191.1, read on the forward strand.
TCGACCAACTCTGAGATGTGGAGGGCCAATGATGCGTTGCCGACCTGCATTTCGGTCCAGTAAGGCGATGTGGTCACGATTGACGACGCGGGCAGCAGTTTCGAATAGAAATCAACGGAGCGGTCCATATCGGTGACATATACGAGGGGAAGAAGCTTCATGATTACTCCTGGGTGAATTCGTTGCGGGGAGGATAGAGGAGAAGACCTCTAGATGAGGATTCCAAAGGCAAGCAACACCGCAACGATGATCTGAAATCGTGCGGTTCCCTTCAGAACACCTATGAGAGCTGGTCCGCTGCGTTCCCGCTGCAGAGCCCTGATCATGGGGAGACCCAGCGGAAGTGCAGCCAGGATCAGCAAGGCGCCCGGGGGCAGCCAGTCGACCGCCACCCCAAAGACCGGGACCAGAATTGATCCAACAATGCACAGTGCATAAAACACAACGCTGGGGCGTCGCCCCAAGATGACCGCAAGAGTCCTCTTGCCTGACTCTCGATCCGTGTCGATGTCGCGCACGTTGTTGGCAAGGAGAATGGCGCTGGCGAGAAGCCCCATCGACACACCACCAACCCACGTGCCCGTCTCTATAGACCGGTCGAACACGTACCGGGTTCCTGCGGTGGCGACCAGGCCAAAGAACACGAACACGAATATCTCTCCCAGGCCGTAGTAGCCGTAGGGGATCGGCCCGTTGGTGTAACCCAGTGCGGCGATGATTGAAACGATTCCGATCACCAGGATCCAGGGCCCGCCCAGCTTGATGAGATACAGGCCGGCTACTGCGGCCAAGCCGAACGCCCATGCGATACCGACCCACATCTGGCGTGCTGTTATCAAACCTGAAGCGACCGCCCGCTTCGGCCCGATTCGGTTCTCGTCTGTGCCCCTGGTGCCGTCGGCGACATCGTTGGCAAAGTTGACACCGATCTGAATGAGCACTGCGGCGACCAGAGCCACCACAGCCGCATCGGTGCGGAACACCTCTGCCCGCGCTGCCAGCGCCGACCCCACCAGAACAGGCGCAACCGCAGCCCACAACGTCGGCGGCCGTGCCGCCAGAATCCAGGAGTCGAGTGAAGGAGTCACCGAGTCAGCTTCCTGCGGTTCTCAGAAGTGCCACGGGAACTGGCGGTAGTCCGGCTTCCGCTTCTCCAAGAAAGCATCGCGACCCTCCTGGGCTTCGTCGGTGCCATATGCCAGACGAGTGGCCTCACCGGCGAACAGCTGCTGTCCGACCAGGCCTTCGTCGGGAAGGTTGAACGCGTATTTGAGCATTCGTTGCGCCGTTGGACTCTTCGCTGTGATCTCAGCGGCCCACTCCAAAGCCACTCGCTCGAGATCGGCATGGGGGACGACGGCATTGGCGGCGCCCATGTCGAAGGCTTCCTGTGCCGAGTAGTCACGACCGAGGAAAAAGATCTCCCTCGCCCGCTTCTGCCCAACCTGGCGGGCCAGTAAGGCTGAGCCGTAGCCGCCGTCAAAGCTGGCCACGTCGGCGTCGGTTTGCTTGAAGATCGCATGCTCCTCGGATGCCAAGGTGAGGTCGCAGACGACATGTAGAGAGTGTCCTCCACCGACCGCCCACCCGGGGACCACTGCGATGACGACCTTTGGCATGAAACGGATCAGGCGTTGCACCTCGAGGATGTGGAGGCGCCCCAGTTTTGCTGGATCGATGCCGTCATCGCCTTCATACTTGTAGCCGTCCCTGCCTCGGATCCGCTGGTCTCCGCCCGAACAGAACGCCCAGCCACCATCCTTGGGCGACGGTCCGTTGCCTGTCAGCAGTACGCAGCCCACGTCGGGAGTCATCCTGGCGTGGTCGAGGGCGGTGAAGAGTTCGTCGACCGTGTGCGGCCGAAACGCGTTGCGCACCTCTGGTCGGTTGAACGCGATGCGAACCGCACCTATCTCGCGGGCGCGGTGGTAGGTGATGTCGGTGAAGTTGAAGTCAGCAACCGACTCCCATGCAGCCGGATCGAATATCTGAGAAACCATATGACGCCTCGGTATTGGATTCGAGCGATACTGTAGTGACCCGCATGACAGTTCCTCCCCCCGACACAGATTGGTTGGCCCGCTTTGCGGCTGCCACACCTGCCGCAGTAGCCCTCGTTGAAGACGATGGAGCCGAGGTCACGTATCGCGAGCTGAACACTCTCGCCGATCACGCGGTGGGGAGGCTTCGTGATCGTGGTGTCGCTGAGGGCGATGTCACTCCCATCTCAATAGGCAGCGTCAGCCGTCAGCTGGTTGCACTCCTGTGGGGGGCATGGCGGATCGGCGCCGCCCCTGCCGTCATGGATCAGAACTCACCGTTGCGAGCACAGTGGGGAACAGACCTGGAGCGGATTTGGAATGTCGGGCTCGCCGGCAGTTCGACTAGTCCTGCCCGCCTGCACACGGTTGTCCTGACCTCGGGCAGCGGAGGGGATCCTCGACCGGTCAGGATTAGCCACAGCAACGTTGTGGCTGCCGTTGCAGCATCGCAAGATCGTCTCGGCAATACCAACAATGACCGCTGGTTGCTCATTCTCCCGTTGTTCCACGTTGGGGGCCTTTCGATTCTGTGGCGGTCGGCCGCCGCCGGTGGAACGGTGGCCATCCACGACAGGTTCGACCCACACCGTGTAGCCCGGGCCATAAAAAGCGGGTCCGTTTCATTTGCCAGTCTGGTGCCGACCATGCTGTACCGACTGCTCGAAGCTGATCCCGGCCCCTACGAAGGAATGAAAGGCCTGCTGCTTGGTGGTGCCGCGGCGAGCCGTGATCTTGTCGAGCACGGCCTCGATGCGGGGCTACCGATTCTGCAGACCTATGGCATGACCGAAACCGCAACACAGATAGCCACCGTTGCACCTGGAGAGGCTTTTGAGTCGCTGGGGACCACAGGTCGTCCAGTCGAAGGAATGCAGGTGACAACCGGGGGAGGGGGCGTCGGCGAAATTGTTGTTTCTGGCCCGGCCGTCTCTCCTGGATATCTCGGCGAGGCGGACCGCACCGGAGGTCATCGCACCGGGGATATCGGCTACTTGGACGAAAAGGGTCGGTTGGTCGTACTGGGACGCGCCGATGACATGGTCATCACCGGTGGCGAAAACGTCTACCCAGCTCGTGTCGCTGACGTTCTCAACGCCTACCAGGGATTTGATCGGGTAGAGGTGGTCGGTGTCCCCGACGCAGAGTGGGGGCAGGTGCTCGTTGCTGTTGTTGTCGGGGACGCTGAATCAAGAGGCCGAATCGAGCAGTGGGCGCAACAACGTCTCTCCCGCCACGAGATCCCAAAACAGTGGGCCTTTGTCGATACGATTCCTCTCCAGTCCGGGGGCAAGGTCGACCGGGTAGCTCTTTTCGGTATTGCCATGAAGGCGCAGTGAGCTGGCGAGCAGGCGAGCCGGTGGTACGACGTGAGATCGTGCATGGGCGTCCCTGGCTGGGTTGGATCGTCAATGTGGTCGAGGACACACCTGACATGTTGGTCACGTACTCAGCGGCGGGGTCTCGATTCCATTTTCCGGATGGTGACTGGCCGACGCCCGACGGGCTGCATCCCTGGATTCACCAATATGACGCCTGGCACGGGAATGGAACCCTGATGGCGCAGCGTCCAGGGGATCCATACGCCGTATGGCACTTCTGGGACGGGCCAGACAGGGAGTTCCGCGGTTGGTACCTCAACCTCGAGACACCCTTCTTCAGGACCGAGATTGGCTTTGACGTTCAAGATCTCGAGCTCGACATAGTGATCCAACCGGACGGGATCTGGGAGTTCAAAGACGTTGACATGTTGTGGCAAAGGCGAGCAGAGGGTCGATTCACTCGCCAAGAGGTCGAACGGGTGCTGCAGATCGGTGCTGAGGTCGGGGAGTATCTCGACCGCGGAGACTGGTGGTGGGACCGGTCCTGGACTTCGTTCGAACCTGACCCGGAGTGGTTGATGCCCGCATTGCCACAGGGATGGGCCGATATAGCGACGCGGCGCTGACGAGCGGACCGCTTGCCTAGATATCGGCTGGGGGCGATGGTGCACTTGCTCTGCCCCCTAGAGCGATTCCGGCGAGGATGAGTCCCCCGCCAAATACGATCCACGGGGTGAGGCGCTCATCGAAGAAGACTATGCCGCCTATGACCCCAACCAGGGGGATGAGGTACGACACCATGGCTACCTGTCCTGTGGTGCCCCGCTGGTTGGACAACATGAGGGTGCGCACGCCGGCATAGCTTGCCCCGACTCCGATTAAGGCCATGATCAGTAGATCACCGCCCGCAAATCCGCCTTCCGGGACGAGGGCTCTCCCCACGAGCGAACCAACGATGATTGGTGTGATTCCGGCGACTGAGAGCTGAGGGCCGATGAGGGCGAGGGCCCCATGGCGCACTGCAAACAGTCGATTGAGAATTGCGCTCCCTCCGGCGAGGACCGCCCCGGCCGTCGCCCAGGCGGCACCCCGGTAAGAGGCTCCCTCGATGACTCCCGGAGCTGCGATCAGGGCGGTGACCCCGCCGAACGCCACTCCTAGGCCGACGCCTTTCATAACGGTGAAGTGCTCGTCGTCGAATACGAGGTGGGCTACAGCCGCCGTTAAGACAGGGCCGAGCGACAGAATCAAGGTGACCAGTCCCGCCGGAAGCGTCTCAAATCCAAGGTTAAAGAACAAAGCGGGAAGCGCAGAGTTCAGCACCCCAAGCATGGCCCCTGCCCGCAGTGCACTGCGGCGGATGTCGCCGGCTTGCCACGCCACCAACCAGGCGACACCCCCGCCAATGAGAAACGGGATTGCAGTTACGGTGAATGAGTCAACGCCGCGGTCAATCAGGGACTTGGAAAGAAGACCACTAAGGCCAAAGACCAATCCTGTGAAGATGATCAGTGGCCAAACCGACGCTGATTTGGATTCGATTCCCGAGTTGAGGCTCACCGGCTGATTACAGCAGCCCCAGACCCAGCCAGATCCGCGCTGGCGGCATGTGGTCTACTGGAGCCCCAGGTCCTCGAGGAACGCGTCCGTTGATGGCTCCCGCCCCAGGAAAGCACGCAGGTGGTCGATGGCGTCTCGGCTATGGCCCATGGCCAGCACCTCATTGCGATAGCGCCTACCCACTTCGGGGCTCAGTATGCCTTCGTCCTTGAAGACAGAGAACATGTCGTCGCCGTATACCTTTGACCAGAGGTACCCGTAGTAGCCGGCGTCGTAGCCGCCCATCAAGTGGCCAAAACTCGAACCAAAGTGAGTGCCTTCATAGAACGGGAATCCAGTCAACTCATATGCGTTGCGGAGTGCCTGATCGACGTTGACAGACTCCTGGGATCCGTGGAGGTTCATGTCGAACTTGCCAAGAAAGATCTGGCGCATCGTGAATAAGCCAACGTTCAGATCGCGGGCGGCGACGAGCCTCTCCACCAGGTCATCAGGGATCGGGTCCCCTGTCTCATGGTGGCGGGCAAACCGCTGCAGAACCTCGGGCTGCCACATCCAGTGTTCCATGATCTGAGATGGCGCCTCGACGAAGTCCCATTCGGTGTCGAATCCGGCGAATCGCATGACATCCACTGTTGTCAGGCAGTAGTGGAGAATGTGCCCAAACTCATGGAAGAGAGTGAGCGCCTCGTCGTGTTTGAGGAGCGATGGGGTCGATTCGGTTGGCTTGGTGAAATTGGCCACGATCGCAGCGATCGGTTTCCGGTAAGAGCCATCATCCAACAATTGACCTGACACGAGGGGAAACGCGGCGGCGTGCCCGAACTTACCCTCGCGCGGAAAGAGATCTGCATAGAAATACGCCAACGGTTCGTCGGCGCCGGTGTCACGGATCTCATACAGGTTCACGTCGGGATGCCACGCCTTGGCGTCCTCAACCTTGCGGTATTCGAGGCCAAACACCTCACCGGTTATTTCAAACATTCCATCGACCACTTGCTCGAGAGGGAAGTAGCGGGCGACCTCGTTTTGGTCGATGCCAAAGTCGCGCTTGCGGAGTTGGGTTGCGTAGTAGGCGCTGTCCCAAGATTGCAGGGCGCTGCCGCCGAGCTCGTCGTCAAGAGCGCCGTCCGCTTGGAGTAGTTGCGTCATCGCGGCAATGTCGGCATCACGCTTGCCTCTAAGTCGAGGGACAATCGACTCGTAGAAGTCGGTCACGGTCTCTGGGGTCTTGGCCATCTTGAGTTCCATGGCGAAATGAGCCCAGGTTGGGAGACCGAACAGGCTTGCCATCTTGCGACGCAACTTGACAGCTTCTGCCAAGAGCGGTTGGTTCTGTTGAGAAGCCCGGTTCCAGAACTTGAACTGCAGAGCCTTGCGCAGGTAGCGTCGCTCGGCCTGTTCGAGGAAGGGGATGTAGTCGGGGTAGGCCATGCCGACTCGAAGTGTGCCGGGCGTGTTTCCAGTGGCGAGACCATCGATGTATTCCGACGGCAGGCCGACAAGGTCGTCGCGGGTCAGATCGATCGAGTCTTCCCACTCGTCGAGGTTCTTCGAGTACTCGACCTGGAGTTCGATGAGTCGCTGCTGGAGCCTTTGCAGCTCGGCCTGGTCTTCGGTAGTCAGCTCGTGGCCGGCGCGGCGGAAGTCGCGCAGCCAGAACTCAACCAGCCGTGCCTTGGTACCTGTCAGGCTCTTGGCTTCTTTCGTGTCTGCATAGGCTCTGACCGCCTCGAACAGGTCAGAGCGGAAGACGAGATTCGTGCCCCACTTGGTAAGGCGTTCTTCGATTTCAGTGGCACGGTCACGCACCGTCTTGTCGGGATGCACTCTCGCCATGAACGGGGAACGCCCGTAGGCGTCGCCAATAAGGGTGCCAGCCTCTTCAAGGGGAGCGATCGTATTCGCCCAGCTGGGCGGAGAACTGGCAATCGCCTTGGCGACGAGCGCCTCTGCCTGTGCGACCGCGGAATTCGCGATCTCGTCGATGCCATCGGCTGTTGTTGCGGTGTAGTCATAGAGCATGGCAGTCAAGAGTAGTGGCCATGCCGGCTGCGGTTGAGGCACTCGCGTTTTGGTGAGTGCCCTGCAGCTTACGGGTCCGAGCGAGTCCGTGGCGGTGGGGTTTGCTACGAGGCCATTGCCACGGTTACGACAATCGGGCGATGCTCGACTCCGAATATGGGTCCCAGGTATCGGTCAACAGTTGTCAGCTCATGGCTGTGGAGGAGATGATCGATCGGCAGTCGGAAGAACGCCCAACGGTCGGCAGGCCATGTTGTCTGAAGGCCAAATCCATCTAGGGAATTCTTCAGCTCTGCGCTGGAGACTAGGTCCCGGAATGCGTGTGACCATGGCGTTGCCTGAAAAGCTCCCACGACGATTGTCGGTATCGATTCGGCACGGGCCAAGCGGCCGATTTCGGCGAGGTATTCGTCGCGGTATCCGGAGTCGGTTTGATTGCTCGAAATTCGGGCCTGAACAGCGTATATCGCGACTGGCTCATCGCCGATGGTCGCTTCGATACGAACGGCAGAGTCACGGAGTCGGGAGACCCTAATAAGTTGAGTCTCGACGGCCTCTGGAGTCAGAATGATGATCCCAGACGTGCGGTCGATCGGGATCTCGGATTTGATTGTGTAGGAGACGAGCACCGGCGACTCACGTCCCCAATCGTCGGTCGTGTCGAGCAAGACGACCAGATCTGGCGCAACGTTTTCCACCCATACGAAGGTGGCGTCACGTATCGAGGTCCGCTGGTCAACGCTGAAGCTCACGATCTGCAAGGTGTCGTCGCTAGCACTGGGGTTCTGACTACTTGTGTACAGCGGCAGCACCACCAATGCGTTGACGGCAGCTACGGCCATGAAGAACAGGCCGGTGGCTTTCGAGAAAACAAGGGCGTACAGCAACGCCACTATGACTAGCACCACGGCGAGATGGGCGCGGAAGTTGGCGGCGAAGTCAAACAGCCACCAGGTCGAACCAAAGAAGCCGAGGACCGTCGCAACTGTGGCGACGACGCCGACGGATACCAGCCCAAAGCCAATGACGCCTTGACCAACAGCAACGCTGGCACTCGATCGATACTTAGCAGCCACTAGTTCGCTCCCAACGAGTAAAAGAAACCGTCTCGCGATCCAACGAACAAGCGTCCGCCCCAAACCGCTGGTGTTGACTCGATGCACCCTCCGGTGACTCGTGATTCCCATCTCACGAGCGGATGCGTCGGGTCCGTAATGTCGTAGGCCCTAAAACCGGCATTGGTTTCACAGTCCACTGCGACCACCAAGGAGTCATCGACCACGACTGGTGATGACCATGCATGCGGACCGACGTTATCACGCCACAGTACCGATCCGGTGGCGGTATCGACCGCAAGAAGTTCACCTACGTTGGTGGGCACGAAGAGGACAGACTCTGCAAGGGCAGGCGTTGCCCATACGCCTCCCGCGATCCCGTCGACCGCGGGGATGGCGAGATTCCACACCAATGGATCGTCAGGGTGGGAAGGGTCCAGCTTGACGAGTTGGCCGATTTCGGTCCCTCGTGCAGTATCCAGGTCGATCTCGCTGGCGACGTACAGCATCCCGTCTGCGTCGATCACGATGGACGAGTCGACGTCGTCACCCATCCAGAAATCGAACACGATCCGGTCTTCCTCGGTGACCTCAGGCGAAATGTCGATCCCAACGACCCGCCCGGCGCTGTTGGCGACGAAGGCGGTATTACCGAACACTGCTGTGGAGCTTTCGACTGACTGCTGCCGGCCGACGGCCGCCAGCAAGTCATCAGTCCACATCGGTGTCTGGTAGAGAATCTCAGGTTTCACTGTCACCTGACCTGTTTCGTCGCGTTCGCGGCCCAGCTTGACCGCAAACCACCAGGAATTTTCGCCGCCCACCAAGAGGGTGTCGTCGACAATCACGGGGCTTGAATCCCAATCGTTGTTCCACATGCCCGCCACCGCGGTCGCTTCGAGGCCCCACACCTCAGTCGGTACAGCGCGATCTAGAGCGATAATCCTGAATCGAGAATCTCTGGAACCTGCATAAAGCAGGGGATACCCATCAGGGTCAAGGACGACAGAGCCCTTGATGATGTCGCCCATGAAGAAGTCTGGTCTGGTGCGCTCGCCGGTGGATGCGTCTACGAAGTGGATGTTCTTGTCATAGGCGCCAAAGATGACCTCGGTGATCCCATCTGGCCTCTCCCACACAACAGGCTGGCCGGTCCAGCCGGTGCCACACCAGACGGTGGCTTCTCCACCGACCGCTGATGTTCCACACATTGGGTCCTCGGGGAAGCGCCACAAGACATCGAGACCATTGGGGAGCGGTCCCGTTCCATAGAACGTGTGGGTTGGATTGCCCCGAAACATGGTGATACCTGTTACCTCGCCCCACGGTTGTCCGACTGTGGTCGGGGCGACGAGTCCGGGCGGTTGGGTAGTGGTGGTCGTTGTGCTCGTTGTCGGCTCGGGCAGAGCTGTGGTGCTGGGGACGACGTCGGGCAGTGGCTCGAGTGCGGTGGACGCAACAATCGGTTCGCTTGTGGTCTCCGTCGACTCGACGTTGCACGATGCGAGGAACGTTGCGCTCACCAGCAGAACTAGAAGTAACCGGTGCGCCATCGGCGGATTGTAGGAACGGACCGCGGCCAAACCGGGTCATGTTCTGACATGGTCATGGTGATCGGAGACTGTCTACTCTGCAGGACATGGCTGTTAGCGATACCTATCTCCACGAGTTCTCGGAGCCACTTGGGTACCTTGACTTCGCCGCGGTTGGGCCACCATCGCTGCGGGTGCGCGGTGCTGTGTCCGATGCCTACATCCGGGTCGCCGAGCCAGAAGGCCCGATCGGGCCGTCGCTGCTCGGCACATATGAGGCAGCGCTTGGCACCATAGGGCGGTTCCTCGGTGTTGCCCCGGAACTGATCACTGTTGTTCCTTCGACCTCTTCCGGCTTGTTCGGTATCGCATTTGGGCTGGTCCCGTTTGGGGGAAATGTCGTGCTGCCCGCACACGAATTTCCCGCCAACATCTATCCGTGGCTGCGTGCCGCGGGGGTGGGTGGACCAGAGGTGCGGATGGTCGAGGTACCTGATCGCCGGGTGACTGTTGGGGCGTTGAGCGAGGCCGTCGACGATGAGACCAGGGCGATAGCGGTGAGCGCCGTCGACTATCTCTCGGGATTCCGGCCCGACCTCGTCGCTCTCCGAGAACTTGCTGACGACGGGCTCTTGGTCGTCGATGCAATCCAGGGGCTTGGTGCGGTGGAGTTCGACAGCACGCCTGCCGATGTCGTCGTCGCTGGCGGGCAGAAGTGGCTGCGTGCCGGCTTTGGGAGTGGATTGCTTGCGTTGTCGTCGCGCTCGATAGACATGTTGCACCCAACGCTCACCGGATGGTGGGGCGTTGAAGATTCCTTCGATTGGGACGCCCTCCCGCCACATGCCGCCAGAGCAGATGCAGAGAGGTTCCAGGGCGGAGGCCCGCCCCTATTTGGTGCATTCGCTCTTGCCGCCGCGCTCGATGTGGTTGAGGCCGAGGGGATGCCTGACATCCATGAGACGGTCATGGAGAACGCGATGGCGATCGAGGATGTCGCCCGCGGTTGTGGAGCGGAGATTCTTGAGCCGTGGGACAGCGACGAGGAACGCTCGGGAATCTTGTCATTCCAGATGCCGGGGGAGCCCGCTTTGGCGACAGTCGGTCGTCTTGCCGAAGCCGCAGTGTTTGTTTCGGTGCGGGGAGAGTGGGTGCGGGCTGCACCACATGCCAGCACCGATCTGGCGGTCCTCGATGTCATTGCAGAGGTTCTCGACGCTGAGGTGTAGCGTCGATCCAGGCCGCACTATGCTCACGCGCATCAACTTTGGAGGATATATGTTCGCGCTCAAGAAGACGTGGACGCGGGTGGTGGTCTTGCTGGCCGTATTGGCTTTGCTGGCCGCGGCCTGTGGCGGAGACGACGACACGGGAACTGCTGAAACGACGGCTGCTCCTGAGACAACTGCGGCCGCAGAGACGACGGCTGCGCCTGAGACGACGGCCGCGCCCGTCGACGAATGCGCCATCGAGAATCTTGCGCTGGCAACGCCAGGCACGCTCACTGTCGCAACCGGCGAGCCGGTCTTTCCGCCCTGGATGGGTGTTGGCGACGACGTGTTCGATGTCCCTGAGTCGAAGACCGGATTCGAAGGCGGCCTTGTCTACGCACTAGCCGCTGAGCTTGGGTTCTCAGAGGATCAGGTTGTCTTCACCAGAACTGGCTTTGGGGAGGCGATTGCCCCGGGACCGAAGGACTGGGACTTCAACATCCAGCAGTACTCGATCAATGCCGAGCGCGACGAAGTGGTTGACTTCAGCGATCCGTATTACACCACTCGTCAGGCTTTGGTTACGTTCCCAGACTCGCCGTTCGCCACGGCCGCCAGCCTTGCCGACCTCGCTGACGCCAAGCTTGGTGCAGCTATCGGTACGACCAGCCTTGATTTTGTCGAGGAAGTCATCAAGCCCAATACCGAGGCCAGCGTCTACGACGAGAACGTCGATGTCGAGGCTGCGATGCGGGCCGGTCAGATCGACGGTCTGGTTGTCGACCTCCCCGCGGCATACTTCGTGACCGCAGTGCAGGTAGAAGGTTCCGTTATTGTCGGCCAGTTTGAGGCTGGGGCGGCGGAACCGGACAACTACGGCATGTTGTTTGCTGACGGCAATACGCTCGTTGGATGTGTCAACACCGCTCTTGCCGCTCTCATCGCTGACGGGACGTTGCAGGCGCTCGAAGACACCTGGCTCACTCAGGACGGTGGGATCCCAACGATCAGCAACTAGCTGGTCTAAACCAATCTATGTGAAGGGGCTCGGTTTTACCGGGCCCCTTTTCTATGTGGCCCGTACGGTCACAAGGTCGCCGGGACGGGGCTGGATCACCTTGCCGCCGGTGCCGTTGTTCTCAGAGACCAGCATGTATCCGCTGGAATCCCACAAAGCGATGAGTGTGTCCGTCCCGTACTCGGAATCGCCGAAGGTCCTGACCATGCCGTCGATAGTGGCTCCACCCAGTTCGACGCTGACACCCTCTGGAACGGGGAGATGGGCGATCTCTTCGGGAAGGATCGAACAGATGGCATTGCCGAAGTCGTCGACATAGATGACTTCACCGCTGACGCTGCCGTCACCATGCTTGGTGGCTTCCCACAGCGGCATGATGATGGGGTCGGTCATCGGCGATCCCATCTCGGCGAGGGGCACACCGGCAGCCAGGTGGGCGCCGGCTGGCGCAAAGAGATCGCGGCCATGGAATGTGTTTGTTACGTCGGTCAACCAGTACTCGGGCTTGTCGAGATCGACGAATTCCGTCGACCAGCCCAAGTCATTCGCCCTGCGGATGCATGCGGAGAGAACACCGTTGTCAGGAGCGACGAAGTAGTGCGTGCCGATCCTGGCGGCGATGGCGCGCCGCTCGGTGCCCACACCGGGATCGACCACGATCACATGGACGGTGTCGTCGGGGAAGAAGAACACACTGTTGTTGACAACGAAGTTGGCTTCGCGGATGTCCTGAGGTGTGATTTCGTGGCTCAGGTCCGTGATGATCGCATCGGGTGCGATGCCGTATATGGCTCCGTGGAGGACGGTATGGCTCCCCTGACGTGTGCCGAAATCCGTGGTGAGGGTTATGAAGGTCATGGCGTGATCGTAGACCGCTATTCTCACGGTCCGCGGGTACAGAAGGAGTTGCGACGAATGGTGAGCCTGTGACGTCGTCGCCGGAGGATCTCCGGAGCCCTGGACTCTGGCCAAGCCGCAAGCCGGGCAAACGGCACACCGAAGAGGGAGCGCGCAGCGCACTTATAGCGGCGGGTTCCACAGTTGTGCTCATTGTGCTGGCGTTGTGGTGGATACTCACTTCTGAAGCCTGGCCCGCGGTCCAGAAACAGTTCTTCAATTCTGAGCACTTCTGGGAATCCTTCCCTGACGTTCTCGGTGGCTTCTGGCTGGACATCCAGATGTTCCTGGTGGCGGAAGTCCTCATCCTGTTCTTTGCACTAGTACTGGCGATGATCCGATCGTTGCGGGGACCGGCGTTCTTCCCGCTGCGGGCGCTGGTCATTGTGTTCATTGACTTGATCCGTGGGGTCCCGATCATCCTGCTCATCCTGCTGCTCGGGTTTGGGATACCGGCGCTGCAATTGTCGGGGGTACCGAGTAGCCCGCTCTTTTGGGGTGTCGCCACCCTGGTGATCAGCTACAGCGCCTACACCGCGGAGGTCTATCGGGCCGGCATCGAGTCTGTCCATGAGAGCCAGCGGATGGCGGCCCGGTCCCTCGGCTTGACCCAAATGCAGACGTTGCGATACGTGCTGGTGCCGCAGGCAATCCGCAACGTGATTCCAGCCCTGCTCAACGGGTTCGTCAGTCTGCAAAAGGACGTTGCTCTTGTCTACGTGCTTGGAGTGCGGGAGGGAGTCCGCGAGGCGCAGATATACATCGCCAGCACCTTCAATTACACGCCGTACATCGTTGCGACCATTCTCTTCTTGTTGGTGAGTGTCCCGGTGGCTCGGTTCACTGATTGGTACACCGAACGAGACAGACGACAGAGGCAGGCGGTGGCTAGCTGATGACAGCCAAGGTCGAAGTACGGAATGTGGTCAAGGCGTTCGATGACAAGATAGTGCTGCGCGATGTGGATCTTGTTGTCGACCCGCATGAAGTTGTATGCATGATCGGGTCGTCTGGCTCGGGGAAGTCAACGCTGCTCAAGTGCATCAATCTGTTGCTAGACATCGATGCAGGCGAGATCTTGCTCGACGGTGATGTGATCACCGACGCCTCGGTCAACCCAAATGACGTGCGCCAACGCATGGGGATAGTGTTTCAAGCGTTCAACTTGTTCCCGCACATGTCGGTACTGGAGAACATCACGCTCAGCCCGGTCAAAGTGCATGGCGTGTCGCGTGAGGAGGCTCACGAACGGGCGCACACGCTGCTGGATCAATTCGGCTTGCTCGAAAAGATCGATGACTATCCGGATCGGCTGTCGGGGGGCCAGCAACAGCGGGTGGCGGTAGTCCGCGCCCTGGCGACCCAGCCCGAACTAATGCTGTTCGATGAGGTTACCTCGGCACTTGACCCAGAGTTGGTTGCCGAGGTCCTTGGAGTCATCAGGGGTCTCAAGGACGATGGCATGACCATGATCATCGCGACCCATGAGATGGGTTTTGCCAGAGATGTTGCAGATCAGGTCTGCTTCCTCGACAACGGCGTGATTCTGGAAAAGGGTGAGCCGAAGAAGATCTTCAGCGACCCCAGTCAGCCGCGTACCCGGCAATTTCTGCAGCGGATCGTTGACGCCGGTCGGTTGTAGCCAACCTACGGCCGGACGGCGATTCCTTGGATAAGGCCGCTGCCATCTGACACCCAAACCTCATCGACGCTCCACGATGACTCTTCGAGGAGTGCGCCGGTGTCTTGGTTGGCGCGACATCCCCCCGAGATCTTTTCCCAGGTGGGTGCGAATCGGTCCTGGATCTTTGACATTCGTGGTCGAGTGGAACGGACGTGCTCAAGGAAATGGAGCCGAGCGTCCGGCTTGGCGACCCGAGCTAGTTCTTCCAACGTCTCTGTTGGATGAGGGATGGTGCACAGAGAGAACCCGATCACCAGCGTGTCGAAGCTGGCATCGGGAAATGGGAGGGCCCTGGCGTCAGCGGCGACTAGATCGATCGGGATTGTGCTCTCCCAGGTGCGCCGGATTGCACGATGCAGCATGCTGTGGTTGTTGTCGATGCCGACGACCGTGGTGGCCTGACGATAGTGGGGGATGTTGAGGCCAGTGCCTATGGCGACTTCAAGGACCCGTCCCGTTGCCGGCTCGCACAATCGGGTTCTCTGGTGCCGAAGACCAAGCCGATCCTGAGGCACCATGAACAGGTCGTAGATCCTGGCGAAGAGTGAATGGGGGGCCCTCGGCATGCCGACACCCTACAACTTGTGCTAGTCGCCAACGCGGTGCCGGTAGGCTCACCGGATGCCTGATCCCACCAGCCCCCGCACCCAAGTTCGTCGCCTTGCCGAGCGGGGTTCATACGACCCCGACTTGATCGCATCGATCCTGGA
>JASJHC010000192.1:0-2972 GCA_033791245.1 Acidimicrobiia bacterium
GCCATGGCTGGGACTCTATGGCTTCGGTGAGTTTGCCAAGCTAGGCGGCGCAAATACCTATCACAATTATACGTCTGCCATTTACGCCTTGTACCGACGTTGAAACAATCCTAAGGAAACGCCGATTAATCTGCGTCTACCATAAAGACTCTTTTTTCTCGTTGCTTCGGTGAGATGCAAGTTGTTTTGAAGCAGGATGAAGACGGGTGAAGACGGATGACTGATCATGAGAGTTGTCGTGAGTTGCGGGCAAAGTATGATGCCCTGCAGCGGCGTGTAACCCGTTTTTCTGCGGTTGAGCAGAGACTGATAGACACCGGATATCAATTGGAGCGCGAGCTGTCCCGGTTCGGTGCCATTTACGGTTACAGTCGACGGCTGATCGCGATTGAAGGACTCGACGACTTCGCCGAAGCAACAGCCGAGGCCGTAGTGGATGTGTTCGAAGTCGAGATCGGCGCTTTTTGGCTGCTCGACTCCTCAGGAGAGATACCACCCCTGCCCACGGCAGTCGTTGCCTCCACCGAGACTGAACTGGGCTGGTCGGCCGTCAGGTCCTGGTTTTGTGGACAGGGGTTTCCCGCCGCGGCCGAGCCTCTGGATGAGATCATCATCTCGGACGACGAGGCAGCACGCGCCCTCCCGGGTATCTCCCGGCTCGTTGCCTGTCCGCTATTGAATTCAAGTGGCAAGCCCAACGGCATTGTCTTCGGCATGGTTACCGAGCAAAGCCGACTCTTCTATGACGCCGCAATCGCCGAGTGCGCGGGCTCTTTCCACGTATTTGCCCAGTTGGTCTCCACACTACTGCAGAACCGTGCCGATCAGGAAATCATTCAACGCCAGCTCAAGGAACTCCAACAGTCGGAAACGGAACTCGTCATTGCACGAGACGCCGCCGAGTCGGCCAATAAAGCCAAAAGCGCTTTCCTCGCCAACATGAGCCATGAGATCCGCACCCCGATGAACGGTGTGCTGGGAATGACCGAGCTACTGATCGCCGGTGATCGATTGAAGGGCCGTGAACGCCGCCTTGCGGAGATGGCCCATCGTTCCGCAGAGTCGTTGCTCGGCGTCATCGAGGATGTTCTCGATATTTCAAAGATCGAGGCCGGACGGATGCAGCTATCGGAGGAGGACTTCGATCTGCGGCGCCTGCTGGAGGATTGCCTGGACCTCGTCGCCGGCCACGCCCATCGCAAGGGATTGGAGCTGATCGCCGATTTCCCGACGAATCTGTGTCAAGCCGTGCACGGCGACCCGGTTCGTATTCAGCAAGTGCTAATAAACCTTCTTGGCAATGCCGTCAAGTTCACCGAGCAGGGCAAGGTACGGCTGGCAGTGGAGATCCTCTCACAGGATGCTTCGGGTCTGAACCTGCTGTTTGAAATCGAGGATACGGGCCCGGGTATTGCCCCTGATAAGCGAGCGTACATCTTCAACGCATTCGAGCAACTGGATGTGACCAGTACGCGGTCGCATGGCGGAACGGGGCTTGGACTGGCCATTACACGAGAGCTTGTCGACCTCATGGGCGGTGAGATCGATGTCACCGGCTCACGGGGTAAAGGTACCTGCTTTCGCATTCGGCTCCACTTCCGAAGGGCGACGAGCACACCCCTCATTCCGCCGTTGCCGCCGATCATCCTGACGCCCACCGACGCCGACCACCTGTCGGTCGCGTCCCGCAATAGCGACATCTCCAATTGCCTGAGCAAGCCGATACACCAGGGTCGCCTTCGTGATTGTCTGAGCAAAGTGAGCAACAACGCAAGGGATGTGCATTCTGCTTCATTCCCGACCGACTCCTTCGCCCGATTGGATGCGGGTATCCTGTTGGTCGAGGACAATCCGGTCAATCACGAGGTGGCACTCGGCATGCTGGAGGTCCTTGGCTGTGCGGTGGATGTCACGGCCGATGGCCGGGAGGCGGTGGAATTGACGACGCGCACCGAGTATGGGCTGGTGCTGATGGATTGCCATATGCCGGGGATGGATGGATTCGCAGCCGCAAGTGCGATCCGCAGGCTGGAGCGGGCACAGAAGCGCGATCCGGTCCCGATCATCGCCCTGACCGCCGATGTAGAGAAGGGGATAGAGGATCGGTGTCGGACAGCAGGAATGAATGGCTATCTCAGCAAACCGTTCAAGCTGTATCAATTGCAGAGGACGCTACGGCAGTGGCTGACCTTACCCCAAAGGCGAAGTTGGGCTTCTCGTACTCCGCCCCCCCCGAAGGGGGCCTGCACCCCGGTTCTCGAGGAGCCCCCCTTGGATCAGCTGCGCGGCCTCGGCACCAGCCGGGGCACGGATATTCTGGGAAAGGTAATCGGACTGTTCCTCGAAGAAACTCCCCGGCTTGTTGCAGCCGTCGGCGAGGCATTGGCTCTTGGAGACTACTCGACAATCCGGGAGAACGCCCACACCCTGAAATCCAGTAGCACCAACCTGGGGGCAATGGCGTTTTCCGCACAATGCGCAGCCCTTGAGCAAGCGGCCAAGCGGGCGCTGCCGGACGAGACGGCCTCATTGGTCAGAGACATCGAGCAGAACCTGAGAATCGTCTTGGCGGCATTGCAAGGGGTCACCGGTTCCGCCCATCCACAACCGCTTGTCGCAGGCGACAACGGCTCAACAGCAGAGCGCATTCTGCTCGTCGACGACGACCCGGCCTTTCGCTACTTGACCGCGGAGGCATTGCGCGGAGAGGGCTATCAGGTGGAAGAGGCTGCGAATGGTGGTGAAGCCATGGAGCGCACCCAGCGCAAGCCAGCTCCGGACCTGGTCTTGCTGGACGCCGTGATGGGCGGTATGGACGGCTTTGATACCTGCCGCCGGATACGAGAGAATTCCGACACGACAGACCTGCCGATCGTTATGCTAACGGGTCTGGACGATGTGGATTCCGTCAATCGGGCGTTCGAGGCTGGCGCCACCAGCTTCGCCACGAAACCGGTCAACTACCCGATTCT
>JASJHC010000193.1:0-8360 GCA_033791245.1 Acidimicrobiia bacterium
CACCCCACGCAATCACCCGGGCGTCGGTTCCGACCCGGTCCACAGTTGCCTGGGCTGCCTCAGGGCGACGGGCGACCACATAGATGTCCTGGCCCTCGAGCGCGACCTGGGCGGCGGCCGAAGCTCCCCCGGCCCCAAGGATGATCACAGGGACATCAACCGGCAGTTCGCTGGATTCCCACGCAGCTCGGATGCCACGGATGTCGGTGTTGTCGCCACGAAGTTGTCCCCTGGCCATGGTCAAGGTATTCACCGCACCGGCTCGTGCTGCTTCCTGGGAGATCTCATCGCACAGTTCGTACGCAACCAGTTTGTGCGGCATGGTGACGTTGGCGCCGTGCAGGTTCCCGGCTCGCATCGTAGCCACGCCTTCGAGAAACCCGTTGTGATCGACTTCGTAGGCTGAGTAGTCCCCGTTGAGACCAGCCGCGGCAAGCGCGGCAGTGTGCATGGCGGGAGACAACGAGTGCTTGACCGGGCAACCGAAGATTGCCAGTTTCACGGGGTCAGAACTCCGGCTTCCTTAGCCTCAGCCTTCTTCTGGTTGTGCTCTTCTAGCGTCTCGCTAAAGCCGTGCGTACCGTCGCTATTGACAAGCACGTAGTAGAAGAACTCGGTGTCCGCTGGATTCGCGGCAGCTTCAATCGATGCTAAACGCACCCCACCGATCGGTGTTGGCGGCAGGTCTGGATAGAGATAGGTGTTGTAGACGCTGTCGACCCTGGTATCGGCAGTGGTTACCTCACCGCTGTTCACACCAAGTGCGTAGATAATCGTCGCGTCGATCTGCAGGGCTATCCCGGCCTCCAAACGGTTGGTGATGACCGAGGCAATGATGGGACGCTCTTCGTCGAGCTTTGCTTCCTTTTCGATCAGAGAGGCGATAATCAACCCGTCGTACGCTTCGAGGCCGAGATCTTCGAGCACGCTCCAGTCCATACCGGAGACTCGCTTCGCCAGAGTGTCAACCATCGTGCCCACGATCTCAGACGGACTCGCATCGACTCGGAACTCGTAGGTATCGGGAGCAAGCAGGCCTTCCCAACGGATCAAGTCGTCGTAGCCGTCTGGTGCCTTGGCAGGCAGGTATGGCGAGTCAACCGTTCCGTTGGTCAAGGGGGCCGCAAGCTGCTCGACCGTGTATCCAGTTTGCACAGCCAACGAAGCCAGCACCTCTTCGATCCGGAGTCCTTCGATAACCGTTACCCGTCGGACGTCAGCGGGCGCCGGACCTTCCACCAGAACGTCTATCAACTCGTCGGTCTCTGTCCCTGTGACCAGTAGATAGGCACCGGCCTTCAGCTGGTCGGCAACTCCTCTGGAGCGGACTGCGTTTTCAAACTCATCTGCATCTCCAATGACACCGTCGTCGACAAGCCTGGCGGCTATCGAGCTCGCGGTGGAACCGGCCGCGATCTCAACCTCGACCTCGAGACCCGCCTCGACCGCGATGGTGCCGGTCGATTCGTTGGCGATACCGGAGCCGAGGCCGCGGGCGATGGAAGTCAGCGCAACAAAGCTCACAACGATCACGATGGCGACTGCAAACACTTGGATCAGCCGGACCTGCCACGAGCTGGTGCGCGGAGGTTGGTACTCAGGAGTCATGCGGTGGCCTCGAGTCCAGATAGCCCTGCAGCATCAGCGCAGCCGCAACCTTGTCGATGGTCTCTCGTCGCTTCCGACGCCGCATTCCGCCTTCGATCAGAGCCGATTCCGCTTGCACCGTTGTGAACCTCTCATCAAAGAAAGAGATATCGCAGCCAGTTGCTTCACTGACTGCGGTACCAAGCTCTCTGGCCTTGACTGCGGCCGGACCCTCCTTGCCGGAGAGGGAAGTCGGTAGTCCGACAACGACAGTCTCTACTTCGTACTCTGCGCACAGTTCTTGGATCGCGGCGATCGCGTCGCCGGCTCTCTTGTCAAGAACCAAGTGCGGTTGCGCGATCATACCGATAGGGTCGGATAATGCGACGCCTATCCGACGTTCACCGGGATCGAGACCAAGAACACGGCCCAGAGTCATACTCCTTGCAGCGCAATTCTGGCTGCATCTCGGGCAACCACAAGGGCAGCCTCTATCTCGTCACCTTTCGGTCCGCCAGCCTGCGCTAGCTCAGGATCACGGCTTCCGCCGCCACCGACCGCCCTCGCCGCGACGGCTGTGATCTCGCCTGCCGACACGCCTGCGGCGACTAGATCTTCCGTGGCAAAAGCGAGCAGCGCCGCCTTGCCTGCCGTATTCGAGCCAAAGACACCGATTCCCGATGAGATCCGCTCTCTGATCTGGAAGGCCAGAGCGCGTAGCTCGTCTGGCGATGCCCCCGGCTGGTTCACGACCACAAGCGTATGTCCATTGTGTTCCTCAGCATCATCAAGGACACTGCCGGCAGTCTCGCTGCGTTCCTTTGCCTCGAACTCGGAAATCCGCTCTTCCTGATCCTTGATACGCAGGGTTAGGTTGCGGGCCGCCTCGACAACACCGGTCTCTTGCACCCGCAGCATCGAAGCGGTGCTGCGGAGCTCATTTCGGATGCCTATCAGATGCTCGTACCCGGCGACGCCGGTGAGAGCCTCAACCCGTCGCGTGTTGGCAGCAACCGAACCCTCCGAAACCAATACCAGGGGACCAATCTGGCCGGTGGTGTGGACATGGGTCCCCCCACAGAACTCCGTTGAATAGTCCCCTGTCTTGACCACGCGAACCCGGTCGCCGTACTTGTCCCCGAAGAAAGCGAGTGCACCCATCTTCTCCGCCTCATCCTTTGAGGTTTCGATGGTGGTCACGTTGGCATTCTCCACAATCCGTTCGTTGACGGTTTGTTCGATCCCAAGCAGTTCATCGGGCTCAACCGCCTTGAAATGACTGAAATCGAAGCGAAGGCGATTCTCGGCCACCAACGAGCCTTCTTGGTGAACATGCTCCCCAAGAACCTCGCGCAGTGCCCAATGAAGCAGATGGGTGCCGCTGTGATTCTTGCGGATCCGCTCACGCCGGGTGCGCTCTATCGATGTCTCAGCGTCTTGGCCGACCTGGACATGACCGGCTTTCACAATGCCGCGATGACCGTGCACGCCGGGAATGGCCAGCTGAGTGTCATCCACCTCGATAATCCCGGTCTCGGTCTTGATAATGCCGGTATCACCAACCTGGCCTCCCGATTCCGCATAAAAAGGTGTGCGGTTGAGGAACATCTCGACTTCCTGGCCTTCTTCTGCCCGTTCGATCGGTTCACCCTCCCGAACCAGCGAGAGCACCCGAGCCGTCCCGGCTTCTGCGTCGTAGCCGATGAAGTCCGTACCGTCGAGACCCCTGACCAGGACTCGGTACTCATCGCTGATATCAGCCGCTCCGCCACTCTTGTAGTTTGCTCGCGCCTGTTCCTTTTGGGCGTTCATCATGTGCTCGAACTCGTCAAGATCAAGGCGGAACCCACGCTCGGCCAGAATCTCCTCAGTCAGTTCTCTAGGGAAGCCATGAGTGTCATGGAGCTTGAAGGCGACCTCGCCGGCAAGCGTTGCGCCATCGGACAACGGCTCCAGAGCCTCATCAAGGAGACGATGGCCGGACTCAAGGGTGCGACGGAAACGTCCCTCTTCTCGATCTGCCATCTCCAAAATGGCGTCCCTCTTGTCAACCAGGTCCGGGTACGCAGCCCCCATCGCGTCGATGGTGGCATTGATTAGTACCGGCATGATGTTGTCCTTGGCCCCGAGCACAACGCCGTGCCGCACTGCTCTGCGGAGGAGCCGGCGCAGCACGTAACCACGGCCTTCGTTGGAAGGAACAACTTTGTCGGCGATAAGGAAGGTCACTGCCCTGCCGTGATCACCGAGAATGCGCAGACTGACATCGCTGCGCTCCTCGGATTCAAAACGCACTCCAGTTGCCTCTTCGGCGGCGGCGATAACCCGACGGATTTCGTCGGTCTTGAAAACACTGTCGACACCCTGCAAAACGGTGGCAAGACGCTCGAGGCCGGCTCCGGTATCGATGTTCTTGGCGGGGAGGTCGCCGACCACGTGGTACGGCTCATCCTGGACGTTCTGCATGAAGACCAGATTCCAGATCTCCATGAAGCGTTCGTCATCGACTTCCGGTCCGCCATCCGCCCCGTACTCTGACCCTTTGTCGAAGAAGATCTCTGACGACGGTCCACACGGACCAGGGACGCCCATTTGCCAGAAGTTGTCCTTGTCCAGGCGTTGCAGCCGCTTGGGGTTGATGCCAACCTTGTCGATCCAGATTTCCGCTGCTTCGTCGTCGGAGGTGTGCACCGTGAACCAGAGACGCTCGGGGTCAAGACCGAATCCCTCGGTGACGAGGTCATACGCCCATGGAATCGCCATTTCCTTGAAGTAATCCCCGAATGAGAAGTTGCCGAGCATTTCGAAGAAGGTGAGGTGGCGAGCCGTGGTACCCACTATGTCGATGTCAGCTGTGCGTCCACACTTCTGCACGCTGACTGCACGCAAATAGGGAGGGGTCTCTTCCCCAAGCAGGTACGGCTTGAAAGGCACCATGCCGGCCACGGTCAGCAACAACGTGGGATCAATCGGAATCAGCGATGCGCTGGGCACCACTGTGTGATTGCGTTCAGCGAAGAACGACTCGAATGTCTTGCGGATTTCTTGACTATTCATGGAGCGGAACAATAGCGGCGCCGGCTACCCACCTGTCTCGAGTAGAGCGGCGCACCGTGTCGCTACATCTGCCAACGCGACCTCCTGGCTGACGCCGGTATCAAGGAGTTTCACCTGGGCCGTTGCCGTTTCCCATTCGGTATCGCCAATGATGAGCGCAATGCGGTGGCCGCGACGGTCGGCGTACTTCATCTGTGCGCCAAGTTTCCGGGGTTCGGGGTAGAGCTCCACCGACATGCCTTGCTTACGGAGTTGCTCCGCAAGCGCCAGGTAGTCGTTGAGCCGTTCCTTTGCGAAGAACGGAACGAAGATGTCCGCCGTGGCACCACGATCATCGACGAGTTCCAGTTCCTCCATTGCGGCGATGAGACGGTCGACGCCCAGCGAGCCGCCAATGCCGGGTAGCTTCTGTTTGGTGTATTGCGAGGCCAGGTCGTCGTAGCGGCCACCTGAGCACACGCTCCCGATCCCAGGGAGGTCGTCCAGGAAGGTCTCGAAAACGGTCCCTGTGTAATAGGCAAGACCACGGGCGATGCTGACATTCAGGCGGATGCGATGCTCCTCTACGCCAGCAGCACGCACTCCCGCAAGGACTGTCTTGATGGCACCGAGACCGGCGACGGCCTGCGGCGAGTTACCGACAATCGGCGGCAAAGCAGCTATCAGCTCGTCGTTGGTTCCTTCTAACTCGGCCAGGGCAAGAATCGCATCAGCCTGGTCCTGACTGGCACCTGCTGCTGCGTAGAGCTCGGCACGCACGCCGTCACCACCGATCTTGGCCAGCTTGTCGAGCGAGCGGAGCACGGCACCTGCCTGGTCGCTCAGTCCGAGCTTGTCAAGAAGACCGTTGAGCAGATCGCGGTTGTTGAAGTGGATCTGAAAATCGGAGAGATCGAGGGCGGCAAATAGGTCATGCACCACAACCAGCGTCTCGATGTCGGCGACAAGGCTCTCGGTGCCGATCGTGTCGAAATCAAATTGGACGAACTCCCGATAGCGCCCTCGCTGGGTGTTCTCTCCTCGCCACACCGGTCCAACGTGGTACCGCTTGAACGGAGTGCCAATCTTGCCGACGTGTTGGGCGGCGAACCGGGCCAATGGCACCGTGAGGTCGAACCGCATCGCCACATCGCGCCCACCGTTGTCCTTGAAACGGTACATCTGCCGGTCGCTCTCCTCGCCTCCCTTGCCAAAGAGGATCTCGCTGTACTCGAGGACCGGCGTATCGATAGGTGAATAGCCAAAGGACCGATAGACCTTGCGGGCGAGGTCGATGACCTGTTCCCGAGCGGCCATTGTCACCGGCAGGTAGTCACGGAAGCCTTTGAGAGTGCGTGGTTCGATGATGCTCATGGTCGGGCCTCCGGGTCCGATTGCACCGCGTCTGCGGCTGTGTCGAGAAGCTTGGCGACGCCGCGCAGTCCTGAGTTTGCGAGATTGCGTGGGGTGATTCTCTCTTTGGCCTTACGCATCTCGTTTGCCAGATAGGTAAACAGCCCTACCGACGCCGCGGCGCCCATGATGAACCAACGGATTCTCATAAACATGATGACTACTTCCGTGTGCGCTTGCCAAGTCTGGCATCAATATCGGCAAGACGCTCTCTGAATCTCGCCTCGTGACCGTGCTCTCCTGGTTCGTAGACGGTCGCGTTGACCGCCTCATCCGGTAAATACTGCTGAGCCAGCACGCCGCTCGGGTCATCGTGCGGGTAGAGGTAGCCGACACCGTCGCCTAGTGCCTTCTGTCCCTCCATCGCCGCACTCCGCAGGTGGGGCGGAACGGTGGACCCTGGCGTTGCCTCCAAAAGCTCTCGTGTCTTGCCCATTGCTTTGGTGATCGAGTTGGATTTTGGGGCAACGGCCAAATAGAGGGTGGCATGGGAAAGCGCATAGGCACCTTCCGGCAGACCGATCAGCTCAATCGCCCGGAACGCATCTGTCGCCACCCTGAGCCCATTGCTGTCGGCGAGGCCAATGTCCTCGGAGGCCAGAATCACGAGACGTCGGGCGATGAACTTGGGGTCCTCCCCTGCCTCAATCATCGTGTGCAACCAATACATCGCTGCGTCTGGGTCGGACCCGCGCACACTCTTGATGAAGGCCGAAATGACGTCGTAGTGCCGATCCCCGCCTTTGTCGTATCGGATCACCCGTCTTTGCAGAGCCTCGGTCACATCAGCGACTTCGACGATGGTACGTCCTGATCCCCGCACGATCGCGGCGGCCACATCCAGAGTGTTGAGGGCGAGACGGGCATCCCCGCCAACCCGCTCGGCGATGACATCGGCAACACCTTCGGCGACTGCAACGTCCTCACCAATGCCGCGCATTGCATCGCTGCAGGCTGCACCGATCACACCAACGATGTCTTCCGGTTCCAGCGCTTCGGTGCGAAAAACGGTGCATCTGGAGATCAGCGGCGAGTTGACCTCAAAGAACGGATTCTCGGTGGTCGCCCCCACCAGCACAATCGTTCCATCTTCGACGCCGGGGAGCAGTGCATCCTGCTGTGACTTGCTGAACCGATGGATTTCGTCGAGGAACAGCACGGTGCGGCCGAGATCGTCTTCGAGACGCTGCCGGGCGGTTGCCAGGATCGCTCTGACATCCTTGACTCCTGCTGAGGTAGCCGAAAGCTCGGCGAATCGAGCCTGGGCCGCCTTGGCGGTGAGCCTAGCGAGGGTGGTCTTGCCGGTTCCCGCCGGACCCCACAAGATCAGCGAGGTGGGGCGTCCTGAGTCGAGTAGTGCCCGAAATGCCGTCCCCGGGGCAACGAGATGCTTCTGTCCGGCCACCTCATCAAGAGAGCGGGGACGCATTCTGGCTGCCAACGGTGCGGCAGTGAAGCGACGGTCTTGACGCTCTGCAGCGAACAGATCGTCCTGCGACGTCATGTGGCGGAGGTCGGGTCGGCCCAGTCCGCCTTCACCTCGGGTCGCACGTCGATACCGAGCTCCTGAAGCTGTAACTCTTCCACAACCCCAGGCGCACCCGTGAGCGGGTCGGCACCGGTCTGGGTCTTGGGGAAGGGCATGACCTCACGAATGTTCTGTTCGTTCTGCAGGATCGAGACAAATCGATCCACCCCGATCGCAAAGCCAGCGTGGGGCGGCGTGCCATACCGCAGCGCTTCCAGGAACCACCCAAACCGATCTTCCGCTTGTTCGGCGGAGATGCCAAGGATTTCGAACACCTGGGCCTGCAATTCTGGATCATGGATCCTGACGCTCCCAGAACCAAGCTCGGCGCCGTTGAGCACCATGTCATAGGAACGCGAGACTGCCGTTGCTGGT
Source organism: Acidimicrobiia bacterium (assembly GCA_033791245.1). Lineage (GTDB taxonomy): Bacteria > Actinomycetota > Acidimicrobiia > Spongiisociales > UBA5794 > JAAETI01. The sequence continues at coordinate 7,940 of JASJHC010000193.1, forward strand.
GAACGACGCATCTCATCGACATCGAGAGGGGCAGTGAACGGGTGGTGCGCCGCCACAAAGCCACCGTCAGCGGTTCTCTCGAAAACCGGGAAATCAACAACGAACAGAAACTCAAGCGTTTCGTGGTCATCCGGGCGCCCCAGACTGAGACGGAGGTCTCCAAGCACGGACGCAGCCTTCTCTACCTCATCCGCAACGATCAGAAGGGCATCACCAGGATTGCCTCCCATTGTGGCCGGAATCCCAGCCAGCTCGGCGTCGCTGAGGAACTTCGCCACCGGTGAGCGGAGGCTGCCGTCCTCCTCAACCACCATCCAGACAAGGCCCTTGGCTCCGAGGTCCTGGGCCTGCGCCACCAGCTTGTCGAACCCGGCGCGAGAGAGGCCCTGATTGCCAGCGTTGATACCGCGCACAGTCCCAC
>JASJHC010000194.1:0-8257 GCA_033791245.1 Acidimicrobiia bacterium
TTTGGGCTGATTGGTAGAACCGAGTACCGCCTGAGGGCCGGAGACCGTCGGCCGGGGATACCGCGATCAAGGCACGAGCGGAGTCGTCTCACTCAGCTACGTCCTCGATAGCTATTTGCCACCCAGCACAGAATCCGCCACCCGTGCTCGAAGGCTGCGGTCCCCGTTCCGCACACCAAACTGGGGCGCTTCATCGGGCTAAGGGACACGCACGAGAGAGACTTCACGCTGCGCCGGACCATCAAGGGGAGACTCGGGGACCTCAAACGAGAGCGCACAGCGATCGTCCGCAAACTCGCAGATACGGGAACACTGGACGCACTCGAAGATGCTCTCGCCGAAATCCACGAAGAGGAGACCGCCCTGCAACGGCAACTCGATCAGGTCAGGCTCGAAGATGAACTTCTGGCCGCCCAAGCTTTCACACCTCACCGCATCGACGCTCTAGTGGTCGCCTGCCAGAAACTCCTCACCAACCCGCACGAGCACCTGATGGCCGACGTCCTCGACCTGCTCGAAGTGCACCTCGACTTGGTGGAGCCGTACCGGTTCGAAGACACCGCCTCGATCCCAATACCAGGCGAGATAGGTGGGGACTTTCGAGAAGAGGGGCCTCAGCGCCTCTGACTTCCCGCGATTAGGTTCGCCATCGAGGCGCCGGCGCGGCGGCGGGCACTCTCCGGGGGCGATGCAACTACGCCGTTGTGCCGTCACTCATACTTCCCCCCGGTTGGGTGAAGTTGCTTCCCTGGCTTGAGTAAGTAGCCGGTAGATGCAGGAACTTGGAGTAGGTTCTGATCGTCCACGAGACAGGGCCGCGGAAGAAATAGGCTTCGGGCTCAGCGATCTTGTCGATATCTTTCTTGTACTTCTCGGCTGTGCCTTTGGTCAGATGGAATTTCAGTTCATCGCTGTTTCTGAATGTTTCGTGGATGATCAAAGCGTCCTCACCGATCACCTGGTACGCCTCGAACCTGAGCAGACCCTTCTCGATCGAATATGCGTCAGTACCAACCCGCTGCCACCAATATTTGAGGTCTTCTAGGTGACTTGTATCGCCCGGCTTACAGGTCCACTTGGCGGTGACCATGATCGCCGTGTCTTGGTCGGGGCGCTTGTAGTCGTCCTTGACGTATCCGAAGAGGCGTTCGCCAAACACCGCGGGCACGTTCTTCGCCAACAGTGCTTCCGTTGCGGGGGCGGGGATCCTGTCTCCACGGATCAGGTGTAGCTGTGGCTTGGCGACTTTGGTGAGGGCGCCCATGTGCTGCGTGGCAGTCGTGGAAAAGTAGTGAACCAGGGCATCGGCGTTCTTGAAAACGTGGTGAACAAGAATGGCGTCGTCGCCGACCGCATGGTTGATTTCCGTCGACAGAACACCGGCATCGCTTCGGGCGCCGGCATGGATGTCTTCCCACTCTTCCAGCATCTCTTTCGACTCGGCAGATTTCCTGAACCGCCCACCTTGTTTTGTGGGGACCCATTTGCCGGTGACACTTATCTCGTGGCCAAGCCTCGAAGGTTCGGCGAGGTAAGGCGGCAGCGGTTCAGTTGGCTGTGTCATTGTCTCTCCCACGGTTCCGGGTTGATTTTCGAACTGATCGGTACAATAATGACTCTCGTGTTGCCCATAAGTCAAGTTATTTTGTACGGAACAGTATGAAAACCCCGGAACGAACCGAGAAACGCCCCCGCGGACGTCCCCGATCATTCGACCGCGACAAGGTCTTGGACGCCGCGGTTCTGGTCTTCTGGGAGAAGGGCTACGACGGAGCTTCGATAGAGAGTCTCACGGGCGCGATGGGTATCAACCGCCCCAGTCTTTATGCGACCTTCGGGAGTAAACGAGAGCTCTTCATTCAGGCGATCGACCGGTATGCCGCCACGCGAGGCAACCAAGCCTTTTCAGCGTTCCGGCTCGAGCCGGAGAACCGTAAAGCTGTTGAGAGATTCTTCGAGGCGAGCATCGAATGCGCAACCGAAGAAGGCAAGCCCCGTGGTTGTCTGATCAACACCGTCGCTACAGATGCAGCCGAGAATGACGCCGAGCTGCGTGACAAACTCTCCAAGATGTTCTCGAGAACTGACACCGCTATCGCCAAACGCCTCAGAGCAAATCAAGACGGCGAACCATCGGGAATCCATGATCCCGAGGGAATGGCCCGAATGGCCCACTCGGTCACCCACAGCATCATGACCCGAGCCCGAGCCGGAGCAAGCCGAAAAGAACTCGCTGAGATCGCGGCCACATTCATGGCTGTCCTCTTCCCCTCCCCTAACCAGCAGCCCGCAGCAACTATCCCGGCTCGTAACGCCAGAATCGAGTGACAACGAGTGCCCCGGCCATCCCGACCGGGGCACTCCCGCGCTAGCTGTCGCGTGGCAAGGCATTGAGCGTTAACATTCCACCATGGAGTCTGCCGTGGTCGCTGTCAGTTGCAGCGCTGAGCACAGTTTCAGCAAGTCGAACCAAGAGTCAATCACCCTGGTCGCTGGTCTAGGCGTCGTTGGCGATGCCCATGCCGGCGAGTCCGTTAAGCACGAGTATCTGGTGAGACGAGACCCGACCCAGCCGAATCTCCGCCAGATACACCTGATTCAAGAGGAGCTTTTCGCCTCCCTCGCCGATCAAGGTCACGATGTTGCCGCTGGCCAACTTGGCGAGAACGTCACTACCAAGGGTGTCGACCTTCTTGCACTTCCTACCGGCACCGTATTGCGGATTGGTGCAGATGCGGTTGTCGAATTGACCGGTTTGCGCAACCCATGTTTGCAGATCGACAAGTTCCAAGATGGGTTGATGCGGCTGCTGCGATTCCGCGTCAGTGCGGGCACCATCGTTAGGACAGCCGGAGTGATGGGCGTTGTACTAGCTGGCGGGGTGGTCCGACCTGGAGATGCCATCAACCCCGAACTGCCACCAGGGCCCGTCCAGCCGCTCATCTACATCGTTGACTCCCACAAGCCGCTGCGCGCTCCCGGCACCAGCTAGCGGGCCACATGTGGGCCTCGCTGGAGGTCACCGCACCGCAACAACGCCGGCTACACGCCTGGCATCATTCGTCGGACAATGGCTCCAAGATCACGACAGCGGTCTCACCAGACCGACGCGCCGCAAAATCGTCCAGATCTGTATCAATCTCGCGCCACCGGTCCCACAATCGCGTCCGCTCTTCGCCCTCGGCTGCCCGCCCCCGGACGATGCGTCGGCCATCGGAGAGAGCAACGGTGACCTCCGGATGCGCTTGGAGATTGAGCCACCAGGCAGGCTCGCCTTCACCCCAGCCATTCATCGCCATCGTCACCAGGTTCGGACCGTCATCAAAGTAGCCAAGGATCACCGCCCGCTCCTGACCAGAGCGACGCCCGATCGTCGTGAGATGCATCATTCCCCAGCGGTTGCCCTTAGCCCGCCGCAATCCGATCCGGCCGCCGCTGAAGCGGTACAAGTTCCTGTGCGTTGCCCAAGCAAAGCGAATGAACCACCGCGGAGGAAGAAACGGGCTCTTTTTGCGATCGTCTGCCATCTGGCACTCCTTTGTGGTGCTGCCAGGTCAAGACTAGCCAAGGGTCCCGCGGGGTCGGCCAGCCAAACGGATCACGATTCGCCAGCGTGCCCCACCGCCGATCGGACTAGCTTGGCGCAAGGAGGCGCGATGACCCGGACCTGTGAAGTGCGAGGGCTTGGCATCGACGATGTCCGGCTCATCGCCAATATCGACCGCTCCGAGCACGTCGAGGTCGAGTACACCGTGGTCGAGGGTCGGCTTGTCGAGCTGCCGGTGACGATGAGCGACATTCCACCGTGGGATCCAGTGGAGAAGGGACCGCACAGCGTGGCGGCCGAGATCGCTTTCTGCGAGCCGTTAGTCGCTGGTGGAGCCGTGCTACTCGGTGCGTTCGACGGCGAGAGTCTCTGCGGTACGGCGGTGGTTGATGGCTCCTTCGAGCCGCCGCTGGCATGGCTGGCGTTTCTGCATGTGACCAAACTGCATCGCCGGAAGGGTGTGGCTTCGGCGCTGTGGACCGCGGCGGAGTCGGTGACAGCCGAGAGTGGCGCAGAGTCGATGTACATCTCGGCGGCGCCCACGGGGTCCGCGGTCGGGTTCTACCTAAGCCGTGGCTGCGAGCTTGCGGATCCCGTCCATCCGCAGCTCTATGCGATGGAACCATATGACATTCACCTCGTCTCGACGTTGCATTGACAAGACCGAGTCTCCGACCCTGGCCGAGTAGCGCTGAAGGCGCGCCACGACAGCACCGGTAGTATCCGGGGCTGACGTCGAAACGAGGTTTTGAACTGTGAGACGAACTCTTCTGGTGGGCGCCAGCCTTGCCATCCTCGTTGCAGCCTGCGGCGGTGGGTCTATCAGCGAGACCGAATATGTCGAGAATCTCAACGCCATGGTGATAGACCTGGGATCAGACCTCGAGACCTCCCTTGCTGTCTTCCAGCAGAAAGCGGATCCAACCTTGGAGGAATTCGTCGCCTTTGTCGAGGAGCAACTCGTCGTCGAGCACGAGGTCCGAGATTGGTTCGAGGCACTCAATCCGCCTGATTCGGTCGATGACGTGAACCAGATAATGGTCGACACGTTGGTGCGGATCCTCGCTGTTGCCGAGGGAGTGGTGGCCGTTGCAGACACCGTCGACAGCATGGAAGACATGGAGCGCACCCCTGAGTTTGCCGCGTACCAGACGGTCAACGCCGACGCCGACAGCATGTGCCTCGAGGTGCAGGCCAAGATCAACGATCTCTCGACTGGGCCGGTCATCGACAGTCCGTGGATTGCCGATCTGCGATCGACGGTACGGGCCTTCCTCTATTGCGATGAGGTGCCCGAGTAGCCGAGCTGCGAGCGAAGCGAGGTGAGGTGAGGGCTAGCAACTCGGCAGCGGGCGAGACAGCGAGGTCTCGGCCAAGAGGCGAAGGACTGCGGTCGTTTCGACAAGCAATCGTGTCATTGCGAATCCGTCGGGGCAGAGTCACGGAAGCGATCCTCGAAGTGGTGTGCCGCTCGTTCGACCTTGTCTCGGTATGCCGCCCACCACGCCTGATCGTGCTCCGGTAGATTCTCTCGCCCCGGCAGCAGACCGGCCGAGCGATCGATCAACTCCCGGACATCTAACCCTTCGCCGCTGCCTTCCCGACATATCCGGCCAGGCTGCGGTTGTGGCCTAGTTCCGCCCGATCTCGGCTAGGCGCTTGATCTCCAGCATCATCTTGCGGCTCATCACGAAAGTGATGGGTTCGATGGGGAAGCGCCCGAAAGCAAGCCTGATTGCCCACCCGGGGGAATAATCAGTGCGGCCACGGGTGAGGAATCGACTCGTCCCGGATGATCCGGGCCGCACGATGAACTGCCACGTGGACATCCCCCAGCTTTCCTCAGCACCGGTATCGGCCGGGGAGCCGAAGAGAACCAGAGCGTGCGGCGGGTCCACTGTTTCGATCCGTAGCGGTGGTGCCGTTGGATGCAGGTAGACCTCATCCCCGACCTCGGGATGTTGATACCCGGACACAATCTCGGTGGTGTTGCTGATCTTGCACCCAACCATATTCTCCAGCGTCTGATAACTGTAGAAGCCGCCGCGCCGCTGCCCGATTTGAGCGATCCACCGCCAGACCGCTTCCGGCGGTGCCGCGACGTCGATGCCGAGTGTGTAGGACCACTTCGGATCCGGAACAAGCTTGTCGCCGGGAAGTGGATCGGTCGCCTCGGTCCCCTGTGTACCCCAGCGCAGGCGCTTCCGTCCTACGAACGGGGTCGCAGCGAGATTCCAAGCAACGAGGCCAGCGCCTTCGAGAGCAGCAAGAACCCCGACGCCGGGGGAATGTGTACTTGTGGCCATGACTCCTCCTCAATGCCATTCTGCCCCGTTCGGCTCACCGCGAGAAATACGTTACCGCTGGTGAGCGCAGCAGGGGTATCGGACCCCTATTCGAACCTGCCCGCGCTGCAATTCGCACTCGAGGTAGCTGCGTAGCAGGAGGGTGCGATCGGTACCACCGGTTGTGTGCGGTCTCGTTGACTGGTGGCGATCTACTTCTCTGTATACCAGACGGCTAGCGCAAGATGAGACCAACCGATGTTCGGTTGGGACAGGTCGTTTGTGCGCTCGATGACAATATCGGGATGATCGGCTAGCCACTCATTCACATCCGCCTCAAGGGTGCCGACTTCTGTCTCCCGGTTGCCTGACCTGACAGAAAACAGCTTCATCTTCACGATCTCGTCCTTCGCGGGGTGAGGTTCACACTAGTTAAGTGGACCTCCCGCTCGGATCGATGCCTCTCGGTGCGGCCACGTCCAGGCACCCTCAGCGCCACTGACCTTCCCGCGATCAAGTCCACGATCGGGGTAGCTGCCTAGCAAGGCCGGACCGCATGGAAGCGCCAGTCCAAGGGTCACCATCACCCCCGCCCAACGGCGCTTATGTGCCCTACTCCGAGGTCGGGGCGTAGCCGAGGACCAACAAAGCAGCATCGCTCGCAGACACAGCCGTGTCCGACTCGAACAGCACATAGCCGCGCTTGATCGGCGCGTTCGGAAAGTACCGCAGCTCGCCGGCTCGCCCACTCTGGAGGAGGTTCTGACCAACCTCGTTCGGAACCTTGAAAGCAAGACCAACCGGGGTGAGCGAAGCAACGATCGAGCCGTCTTTGTACGCGGCGGCGCCAGCGAAGAAGTGACGGCATTCCAGACCGACGAGCCGATTGTCGGCCAGGGTCCACTTGTTGGTCAAGTGCACGAGATCAGTCAGGTAGGGCTCAGCGATGATGACATCGTAACCACCCTTGCCTGAACATCGAGAGGCGGTCACGTCCGTGCGCCCTCAGCGCCCGTGCCGCCATCTTCCCGACATATCCTTCCAGATTGAGGTGGTGGCGTAGCGAACTTGCCACTCGGGATTGCGTGATATCGCCTATCCAGGTCCGACCGAGGGATAAGGTGATGTGTAGAGGCCGGATTGGCCTCGCGTTTGTAGCGAGCCACAGGTTGTGGCAGCGAGAGGAACTCAGTGCTGAAACTTGGAGTCATCGGATCATCACAGAAGGCCAACGAGAGGCGTATTCCGATCCATCCGGATCATCTGCCACGCTTGCCGGAACTGGTGCGGCGCCAGCTGATCTTCGAGGAGGGTTATGGAGCGTCACTCGGTATTGCGGATGAGGAGATCGCTCAGCAGACTGGTGGAATCGCAACGCGGCGCGAGCTACTGGCGGATCTCGGCGCGGTCGTGCTTCCGAAGCCCGTCGTGGGGGACCTCGAAACTCTCCGTGAAGGTGGTGTCCTGTGGGGCTGGCCACATTGTGTTCAGCAGCAGGCTCTGACCCAGGTGGCGATCGATCGACGGCAGACGCTGATCGCGTTCGAGGACATGTTCGTTTGGGGACCCGATGGGCAGGTCGGTAGGCATACGTTCTACAAGAACAACGAGTTGGCTGGCTACAGCGCTGTGTTGCATGCGCTGCAATTGAAGGGCATCGACGGCCACTACGGAGACCAGCGCAAGACCGTCATTGTCAGCTTCGGTGCGGTGAGCAGAGGAGCGATCTACGCACTCAAGGCTCGCGGATTCAGAGACATCACCATCTGCATCCAACGCCCCGATCACGAAGTGCGAGAGGAGGTGCTCGATTGTGAATATGTTCATTTGCGATCGAACGCCGAGGACGGAGAGCGGCAGGTGGTCGTGCAGCACGACGGCACAGAACGACCGTTTCTCGACCTGCTCGGCGAGGCCGACATCATCGTCAACGGAATCTTCCAGAACCCTGATCACCCGATGATGGTCGTCACCGAGGCGGAGATATCGCGCCTCAAGCGGGGCTGTCTCATCATCGATGTCAGCTGCGACGAAGGCATGGGATTCTCGTTCGCTAAGCCGACCACCTTCAATGACCCAATGCTCAAGATCGGATCGATTGACTACTACGCCGTGGATCACACACCCAGCTACCTCTGGGCGAGCGCCTCCCGGTCGATATCAGCAGCGCTGCTCGTTTATCTACCGACCGTATTGGAAGGCCAGGACGCCTGGAACGAGAACGAGACGAGTCGACGCGCGGTGGTCATCGACCACGGCGTTATCCAAAAGCCAGAGATTCTGTCGTTCCAGAGACGCACGACGGACTACCCGCATGAGGCGCTAGCGACAGAACCTACCCGCCCCTGAGTACAAGGGTGAGCGGTAGTCGCCTTCGGTCCGCTACGGCTGGCGAATACTCGGGACGCTGGAAGTACCGGTTTCG
>JASJHC010000195.1:0-6778 GCA_033791245.1 Acidimicrobiia bacterium
CCTGTACGAGGGCCGCAACCTCGACACGATCACGCAAGTGTCCATGATCGAGCCGTTCCATAACCTGCGGTTCGAGTTGGATGCAATGGTCGCCGCCGGGGCGATGGTGGAGATCGCTGACGCAGTAGCACAAGAGAATGAGTCTTCGCTGCGTCTGTTTCTTCTTCTGCAGCGCGGTTTGCGTGCCCTTGACAGCGGACCGGAGCATCCTGATCTTGTTACAGCGTTCTTGCTCAAGGCGGCGGAGGCAATTGGTGTTGCCCCGGCCCTTGACCAGTGTGCGGGGTGTGGGCGCAGGGATGACTTGCGCCGTTTCAGCTTCTCTGCCGGCGGCGTACTGTGCGAAAGGTGCCGAACCCCGGGGGCCTATGCATTGCGGGCTGGACTGACCGGCTACCTGGCGTTGCTGGCTGGTTCCGATCTGACTGATATGCCCGAGAGCGACGCCAGCTTTGTCGGTGAGGCCCGTGGCGTCGCCCGTCGCTTTATCGAATACCATCTGGAGCGACAGATTCAGTCTTTGGCGGTCTTGGATGTATGACAACGTTGATCTAACCCAGGTGCCACAGCACGTGGCAATCATCATGGACGGCAACGGTCGCTGGGCAAATGCCCGCGGGCTGCATCGGACCCAAGGCCATGCTGCCGGTGAGCCTGCCCTGTTCGATGTGATCGACGGGGCGCGCGAGATGGGGGTCAAGTGGCTCACCGCATATACCTTCTCAACGGAGAACTGGTCTCGTGACGGGTACGAGGTCGAATTTTTGATGCAGTTCAACGTTGACCTCCTAGAGCGGAGACGTGATGAGCTCCATGCCAACGGAATCCGGATTCATTTCATCGGTGACCGGGACGATGCGCGGGTTCCCGACGAGCTCCGAGACCGAATCAATTCGGCGGAGCAATTGACCGCCAGCAACGACGTCATGCATATGGTTTTTGCCTTCAACTACGGGGGGCGTACCGAACTGGTGCGGGCGATCAATCAGATCGCGACCGAGGTTGCAGACGGATCGCTGCGGCCGGGGGAAGTGGATCTCGATACGGTTGCGAGCCACCTCTATCTGCCGGAGATGCCCGACCCCGACCTGGTGATTCGGACCAGCGGCGAGATCCGCACCTCCAACTATCTGTTGTGGGAGTCTGCGTATTCCGAGTATGTTTTCACCCCCGTGCTGTGGCCCGACTTTGATCGTCACACTCTCGCCGATTGCATCGCCGAGTATCAGGGACGACATCGTCGCTTTGGCGGCGCTGTAGATGACAGCGGGGCAACTGTCTCGACCACGGAGTAGCCGGGCTGACGGTATGTCCTATCATGCCGGGCCAATCCCCGAATCTGGATCTGATATGTCTGTAGATTTCGACACCATCGTCAATCTGTCCAAAAAGCGCGGCTTCGTGTTCCAATCGTCCGAGATCTATGGCGGTCTCCGTTCGGCATATGACTATGGCCCGCTTGGCGTGGAGCTGCTGCGCAACGTCAAAGAACATTGGTGGCACTCAATGGTGCGGATGCGCGAGGACGTCGTTGGTCTCGACTCTGCTGTTATCCAGTCGTCTTCGGTCTGGGAAGCATCGGGCCACCTCGCCTCGTTCACCGATCCGCTTGTGGAATGCACCAACTGCAACAACCGTTTCCGTGAGGACAAGCTCGACAAGCCTGATCAGTGCCCATCGTGTGGCAAGACCGGGACATTCACCGAAGCCAAGAACTTCAACCTGATGTTCAAGACCCACATGGGTCCGGTTGAGTCTTCGGACAACGCTGTCTTCCTGCGTCCGGAAACCGCACAGGGCATATTCACAAATTTTGAGAACGTGCGACGAACGTCGCGGCTTAAGTTGCCGTTTGGCATAGCCCAGATCGGCAAGGTCTTTCGTAACGAGATCACCCCGGGCCAGTTCGTGTTTCGTACCCGCGAGTTTGAGCAGATGGAGATGGAGTTTTTCTGTCGCCCCGAGGAAGCCGACGACTGGTTCAAGTACTGGGTCGCCGAACGCAAGAATTGGTACATCGACCTCGGCATGAGTGAAGACAATGTCCGTTTCCGTGAGCATGAACCCGATGAGCTCTCTCACTACTCGGCCGGCACCTTTGACGTTGACTATCGATTCCCGTGGGGATTCGACGAACTCGAGGGTATTGCTAACCGGACCGACTTCGATTTGAAGGCTCACATCGATAAGTCGGGCAAGGATCTCACCTACTTCGACCAAGAGGCGGGAGAGCGGTTCGTGCCATATGTGATCGAACCGTCGGCCGGAGCGACCCGGACCACCTTTGCCTTCCTCATCGATGCCTATCACGAGGAAGAAGTGCGAGGAGACACCCGCACAGTTTTACGCCTCGACAAGAGGCTGGCGCCGATCAAGGTGGCGGTACTGCCGCTTTCCAAGAAGCCGGAGCTCAGCGAGGTATCTGCCAAACTTGCCGCAGATCTCCGTCCGCTGTGGCCTGTAGAACACGACGTGACCCAAGCCATCGGTCGTCGCTATCGCCGCCAAGACGAGATCGGTACACCGTATTGCGTGACAGTCGATTTCGATACGCTGGATGATCAGGCCGTCACCGTCCGCGATCGTGACACGATGGAACAAGATCGAGTCTCGATGGACCAGCTCGTGGCCTATCTGCGCGAACGTTTGGGGTGAGACCAGCCGCTGGTCGAGGCCGCCTCGCAGTTGGCGGGCGTCTGATCGGATGAATCAGCTGGTCAGAGAAGCCTTGGTGATGAATAGGTTCCGCATGAAGGGGTCCACCTTCTCAAGGTTCCCGCGGAAGGCGACGTTGTCGCCACGGGCTAGGTCGCTGGCTTCCACGAGGTAGACGACAGCATCGATGTCGGTCTTGCCATAAAGATCATTGTCGATCTGGGCGACTGTGATGACAGCCTTGGTTCCGGCATAAGGGGCGACGTCGTCGTCACCGGCGTATGGGGAGGCTTGCTTGACGGGGCCCGACAGGGTGACGGTCTTCCCTTGGAATTCCTCCTCGAATCGACCTTCGTCCTCGAAGCTGAGTCGGTTTGCTCCAAACACATCATCAAAGAACTCGGGCGGTAGCCCAGTTGAGGGCTGTTGGGGAGGCGACGGCGGTGCGGACGCTGGCTTCTGGATGGGGGGTGCAGTTGGGACCCCATCCTGTGCCGGACTCGCCTGCACTTTGTCTGCGGTCGGGGCGGCGGGCGCCCTGTGGGATGTCTTTGGCGAAGCCTGCTGGACCGTCCGCGGTTCCGGCGTCACCAGTGGCGGTGGCCTGCCTTCCACAAGGGTCTTCGCCGCAGAAACCAGATCGCGGGTGATGGTAATGATGGTCTCGGTCGGTGGCTCTAGGGAATCGCTCAGGAGAGTTATCGATCCATCGGCGATGACAACGTTGGGGTATTGCTCGATGAGCTGGATGAGTCTGCGTCGGCGTTCCGGGGTCATCATCGTCTTGAGCGCATCGGGTCGCGATGTGTTGACGCGGAAGCTGTCGTCAAATGGCTTTGAACCCACCTGGGGGTCGGAGCTTCCCAGCTGGCCGAGGGTCCGGGTGATTGTGGTTTCTCTTTCCAGCTTCAGCGCCATACCGAGAGCGGGGTAGAACACTTCGTAACGGATGGCTGGCTCCCGGCTTCCTGCTACATCGATCTTCACGGCGATTCCGTCCACGAGACCGTCGAGGTTGGGAAGCAGGTCAGGCACAGTTCGGGTCAGCTTGATGCCGAGTTCTGTTGCCGCGGCCTGGAAGGGGTCGTCGTTCCTGACCAGAGCAGCAACTATGACGACCAGCACGATTGCGGCAAGAACGATTAGCCAGGTAACGGTCATGGGTCAGAGTATAAGAAGGGAGTCGGCTCAGATCGGTTTATTGCCAAGGATGTCTGAGTCCACTGCCGGAAGAGGTGGGATCTGTCCAGCGATGTAGGTCGACAGGGTCACCACGGTACGGCTGGGGCCAGGAGCGATCTGGCGGATTTCGTCGAGTATCTCGCCGAGATGGCTAGATGAGCGAGCCTTGATGTGCAACAGCAGATCAAACTCGCCGGTGACTGCAGCGGATGAGAAAACGAACGGTATGGCGCGGAGACGTTCGGAAAGTTCGGCGAGACCGTGGGACTCCCTGTCGCTGATGCTGATGTAGGCGTCAACGGGGTAGCCAAGGGCCTCCCAGTCGAGATCGACGGTGAAGGAATGGATGTAGCCACGTTCTTTCAGCCGTTTCACCCGCTGGTGGACTGTTGCCGTCGACTTGCCGATTTGGATCGCAATCTGGGAAAACGGCTGTCGGCCATCTTCTGCCAGCAAACTGATGATTTGATAGTCGATTGCGTCCATTGCTTTAAGATTATCAGAAACGGCCGATAAAGGGAATGAATACGTTGACATAGTGTTGGAAGTAGTGCAAACTACAAGTAGCGAACTTGAGGCCAGAATGACAGTCCATCCAGACGCAGTTTTCCAGTTGATCAGCTCGCGACGTGCGGCTGCTCCAGACGCCGCCAAAAGACCATAGATCCAGGGGATTTTTCCCCTTGTGAAATAGAGGGGAAGCCCACTCCCTCCCTCCCTCGGGCTTCCCTTCTTTTTCGTTCTCAGTCGATAGCGCCTTTCAATCTCTTGGCCTGAGATGCCGTCCGATCACCCCGGTACACTCCGCTGGTGGCGTATCCCCGTGAAGACATAGAGCGCATCCGCGAGAAGACCGATCTTGCTGAGCTTGCCGCGGAAGTAACCAAGGTAAAGCGATCGGGCCGATCGGTGATGGCCGTATGCCCATTCCACCAGGAAAAGACGCCTTCGCTGTCCATCGATGCAGCTCGTGGACTCTTCCACTGCTTTGGCTGTGGCAAGAGCGGCGACATCTTCGGTTGGGTCCAAGAACCGCAGAACCTCGATTTCCGTGAGTCGGTCGAGATGTTGGCCCGCAGGGTTGGAGTGACTCTCACTGAGACACCAGGCGAAGCGAAGCGGCGCGGGCGGCGCGAGGAGCTGGTTCGGGCCACCCAGGCCGCGGTTGATTTCTACCGAGAGCGTCTCAAGACCGCTGCTGATGCCGGGTCGGCCCGCAGCTATCTCCGTGGTCGCGGATACGGTGGCGACGTCGTTGACCGCTTCAATATCGGATACTCGCCGGACGGTTGGGATGAGCTGACTCGATACCTCAAGAGCAACGGTTTCGACGATCGAGATCTCGCTGATGCTGGCCTCGCCTCGCGCAGTTCTGTGGGCCGGATGATCGACCGATTCCGCGGTCGGATCATGTTCCCAATCTTCGATCTACGCGGTGATCCCGTCGGGTTTGGGGCGCGGCTTTTGGACGGGGACGGACCGAAGTACCTCAATACATCCGAGACGTCCATCTACCACAAGTCGAGTCTGTTGTACGGATTGAATTGGGCCAAGGGAGAGATCGTTCGCAGCGGTCAGTCGGTCGTTGTCGAGGGCTATACCGATGTCATAGCTCTTCACCTCGCCGGCCGGCCGGTAGCTGTCGCTACTTGTGGCACTGCTCTTGGTGAGGATCATCTTGATCTGCTCCGTCGATTCAGCGAGCGGGTGCTGTTGGCCTTCGATGCTGATGAGGCGGGAGCAGGTGCGGCCTTGCGTGGGTTCGATATGGCTATCCCCGGTGACCTCGATCTCCGGGTTGTCGTACTTCCCGAGGGTCGAGATCCTGCGGACCTGGTGGGCGAAGGCGACGAGGCACTGTTGGTTGCGGCCATGGAAGCGTCACAACCGCTGCTGCAGTTCTCGGTCGATCGCGAACTCTCGAAGCATGACCTCAACGAAGCCGAAGCTCGTGGTAGAGCGATAAGAACCGCGTCGGCGATGGTTGCTCGCTACCCCGATCCTTTGGTCCAGCACGAGTACGCCGTGCACATCTCGCGGCGAACCGGCGTAGACCTACGTTTGGTCGAGGAGGCCGTGCTCAAGGCCAGCCGAGCCCGCGCCAGCGAAGTTGCCAAGCCAAAGCCGGTCACACAGCGTCGGCTTTCTGGCATAGAGAAAGCCGAACAGGAACTGCTGCGGCTCGTGATGGCAAACAACACAGAGCTACGTGGCCTGGAGGTGGATGAGTCCATATTCAGCGACGACCTGCATCGCTCGGCGTTTGCCATTGTCGGACCCGCCATTGAGGCATTGCCACCCGGTGTAGCCCCCGATCTAGGGAAGCTGATCGGGGGTGGCGATAGTCCCGAAGTTCAGCTTCTGGCGGAACTGGCCTTGCTTGACCGTAAAGAGTCGGATCCTGGCGACGTGATAAATCGGCTCAAGCTCGGGGCCGTATCGCGCCGAATCGAAGAGCTGCAGCGTGTAGTTAATAGTTTGGATTCCGACGATCAAGACCGTTCCAACGCTGCTCAAGAGTTGTTAGCTTTACAGCAACAGAAACAACGCCTACGGAGCCGTGAGTGAACGAAGCAGCCACAATTGTTCTTGAGCTACTGACCAAGCGCGGGCAGCAGCGGGGTTTCCTCGTGGTTACGGAGATCCTCCAGGAGCTTGAGGACGTCGAAGCGCCACCAGAGGCCTTCGATGAGGTTGTGGAGGAGCTACAGGCGATCAAGGTGACAGTCCGCGAGGACTCACAGAATGCCTTGGAGGCCACCGCCCTCAGCAGTGACGAGCTTGTCCACGTTTCGGATCCGGTGCGGATGTATCTGCAGGAGATCGGCCGCTACCCGTTGCTCACGCCTCAGCAAGAAGTCGAGCTGGCGATGCAAATGGAGACAGGGCAGCGGGCGTCGGAGAAGCTTCAAGATGTGGCGGCAGGAGAGCTGCCGGTTGC
>JASJHC010000196.1:0-2702 GCA_033791245.1 Acidimicrobiia bacterium
CCAACAACCGGGTATCCGTGGCTACTCTTCCGATGTGTCAGTACGGTTGCTTTTCGCGTTCTTGGTCTTCGGACTGCTCCTCGCCTCGTGTGCCAGCAGCCCGGTGGGCACTGCGGCGCGGGCGGACACCGAGCCAACGACAACGGTTATGGCGCTGACAGCGCTTCCTCCCGTGACCACGACTACTACGACGATTCCCCCCAAACCACAGATCGTTCTGGGTTTTGCCGGGGATACCTCATTCACTCACAGCATGCATCTGTACGACCCCCTCGGCGATATCGCAGCCGAGCTGGCCGCACCCGATGCCATGTTTGTGAACCTGGAGACGACGATTGCCGAGGCAGACGTCGGCACTGCCGTCGACAAGAAGTACACCTTCAAGTCGCCGCCTGTGTCGGTGCAGCTTCTCGCTGACGCCGGGATTGATGCGGTCCAACTTGCCAATAACCACGCGCTCGACTTCGGACGCCCCGCCTTGGTGCGGACCCTCGAACTTCTCGACGAAGCTGGGTTGGCACACGCCGGGGCAGGTACGGATCCGGATGCTGCCTATGCCCCGCTGTACCTCGATATCGAGGGGTGGAGGATCGGCATGGTTGCCCTGTCGCGGGTTCCGTGTGACTGGTCGGCGCCGGGAGAGAACACCAGACCTGAGGTCGCCTGGACTTGTGATCCCTTCGTGGAAGATGGCCTGGCGGCGGTCACCGCTGCATCCGAGTCGGCGGACGTCGTCGTCGTTATGGTGCATTGGGGCCTCGAGGGAGTCAGTTGCCCGCAGCCCTTCCAAAGAGATCTGGCACAACGGTGGGTAGCGGCCGGTGCCGATCTCGTCGTTGGTGGACATCCGCACGTGTTGCAGGGTGTCGAGCGGATCGGTGACGCGTGGTTGATCAACTCGACCGGCAACTTTGCGTTCCCATCCGCCAACGGCGCAACCGGCCGATCCGCACTATTCGAATTCACCATTGCAGAGGGCGAAGAGCCGTCGTTGCAGGTGACACCGGTACGGGTCTCTTCTGGCCGGGCTGCTCCCGCTACCGGCGATGATGCCGCCGCAATACTCAACGACCTGGGCCGATGGTCATTTGGCTACGTGTTCGACGAAGCTGGCAATGCGGTTGTCACCGACCAAGCGGGGGCCTGCGGCTGATCGAGGCGGCGGGCGTGGCTAGCGAACTGGGTCTTGGTAGGTAGCGGTCGGCTCTGACTGGGGAGCTTGCTGAGGTTGTTGCTGGGTCTTCATCTCATGCGAGACCATCGCCATGCCGCCCAGGATGAATGCACCCCGAATGAGCCAAGCGAACCCGTCGCCCCACGTGTCTATCCAGATCAGCAGCGAGAATTCGTAGTCGAAGAGCGAGAGCACGCCAGACAGAGCACCGACGATGATGAAATATGATCCGAATCGTGCCATTGGTGCCTATCGGCCACCGAGCCTTGGATCTGAAGCCGGCGAGATTGCATACAATCTGTGCCATGCAGGTCAGCGGCTTCATCGTTGTGATCTTGGTCAGCGGGTTCGTCTTTGGCGGCCTCGCTCGTCTGATCGTTCCCGGTAGCCAACGCCTTACTTGGTCGGAGACAACGCTCGTCGGTATCGCCGGCGCTGCAGTTGGCGCACTTGCTGTGAACGCCGCAATCCCCGATACCCGTCCGACCGACATTCAATGGGGAACGTTGCTAGGCATGCTTGGCGGGTCGGTGCTGGTTCTGATCGTGGTCACTGTGGTGATGAACCGGTTTGGCATCAGGACAGGAGAAGCAGTCCGCCTGCCAGCCGGGGAGCTGATTGCCGCGGGCGAGAACCACCAGACGGAGTTCAAACAGACGGCACGTTGGAATCTCCATACGGAGCAGAAGGACCCCAAGATCGAACTCGTTGTCGGCAAGACCGTCGCCGGTTTTCTCAACGCTGACGGGGGCACGCTTCTGGTAGGCGTTTCCGATGAGGGTGTGGCGACCGGGCTTGATGAAGACCTGAGTTTGATGAAGAAGCCCGACCTCGATCGATATGAGCTGTGGATCACTGACTATCTGCAACGCTGCCTCGGCAAGCCGGCCGTTGCCAACGTGACAGTCACCTTCGAACTCGTTAACAATGCCCAGGTCTGCCGTATCGATGTTGAGGCCGCATCCACCCCGGCATTTCTCGACGAACCCGGTGGCAACCGTGAGGCCGACATGTATGTCCGCATGGGCAACTCGACCCGCAAACTACTGACCGATGAAGCCTTCGACTACGCCAAGCAGCGCTGGCCCTAGCTCCCAGCCCAGTTGCCAACCAGGTCACCGAGGACAGCAAGCGGCACCGGACCTGAACCGAGCACCGTGTCGTGGAAGCCTTTGATGTCGAACCGGTCACCCATCGTCGCCTGCGCATCGTCACGAAGCCGCATAATCTCGCGCCGTCCGATCATGTAGGCGAGGGCCTGGCCGGGCATGCCGATGTAGCGCTCGACTTCGTTTTCGATGTTGTTGAGTGCCAGCGGCGAGTTCGCTACCAGGTAGTCGACGGCCTCCTGCTTGGACCAGCCAAGGGCGTGGATGCCGGTGTCGACCACGAGGCGCCCTGCTCGCCACGAGTCGAAAGACAGCATCCCCATCCGCTGCAGCGGCCCGCTGTACAAGCCCATCTCGTCTGCCAGTCGTTCTGTGTAGAGACCCCACCCCTCGACGTACACGGTGACCAGGGCATGCTT
>JASJHC010000197.1:0-4246 GCA_033791245.1 Acidimicrobiia bacterium
GCCCGGAGCAGACCGCAAAACGTGAGGCTTGTGAGGAGATCGGTCTTCCCGAAGGCGGCGTTTCGGTAATCGGCGGCCTCACTCCACTTACCACCCGTGATCCCGGCAACCTGATAGTCCCAGTCGTTGCCAAGGTGAAACGACCTGCGCAATTTGTTCTTCAAGAAGAAGAGGTCGAGGCAGTTATCGAACCGACGATGCTGGACTTGCTCGACGAAGATCGGTGGCGGACCTCTGATTGGTTTGGGCGAACTCTATGGTTTTACGAATTCGACGAGGGCATCATGTGGGGGGCAACCGCGTTCATGATGCGAGAGTTCCTGAAGATTCTGCGCGTCGTCTGAGGCTTGTCTACAAGGTTCCCTGAGTCACCGCATAGAGCGTCGTCCCAATGCTTGCCGCCAGCAGCACCAGGACCCCGAGGACCTGGGTGGGAGACAGTCTGCCCAAGAATCGGACGACCGCCGGCTGCTGCGATCGGGTCCCGGTTGGAGCGTCTTCATCAGCGAAGACAATCTCTTCCGCTTCTTCGAACATCTCGTCGAGCACCATCACCTTGTAGCCCCCGGTGATCATCTGCATCATTGGGAACGTACCCCCGAGGTTGTCGGAGACGATGAACGCATCGATCCCGGCCTCACCCAACTTGGCAACAGCCAAGTCGGCTTCAAGGCGAGTGTTGTAGGCGGCCACCTGGCTCGTCGGCGCCATCATGCGAGTTCGTCCATCATTGCCCACAGGCCGTCCACATGTTCGGCGGCTGTATTCGTCTGGCCGATCGAGACCCGGATGGCAGCCGTATCACCCAATGTGGTTGGGGTGATCGATACCTTGCCCGACGCGTTGAGAGCGGCTGCCAAGCTGACTGTTGCTTCGTTGCCATCGGCATGGCGGAACACAACCAGTGCGAACGGGTGGGGTGCCACGAGTTCGAAACGAGCATCAGCGACAAGCCTTGCAGCAAGCTCGTTGGCGAGGCGGACGTGCTCCCGGATGTGATGCCGGATCCCGGCTGCACCGTAGTGGCGGAGCACAAACCAGAGCTTCAGTGATCGGAACCGACGCCCCAACGGAACGTGCCAGTCGCGATAGTCGATGACATTGCCAGACAGCGTTGCCTCGTTCCTCAAATAGGGAGGCAGGATGCTCATTGCATCAATGAGCGGCTTGCGATCGGCCACGTAGTAGAGGTTGCAGTCAAAGTTCGTGAACATCCATTTGTGTGGGTTGAACGTGTAGCTGTCCGCCAGCTCGATGCCATCTTGGTGGTGTCGGAACTCGGGACAGATCATCGTGGTGCCGGCGTAGGCGGCGTCCACATGGACCCACATACCATTCTGCTTGGCAATCTCAGCAATGCTCCGGACCGGATCCACTGACGACGTCGCCGTGGTTCCGACGGTGACGGCGATAAACGCGGGGGTAAGGCCACCGGCCCGATCGGCGGCGATCATCTCGCTCAGGGCCGAGGGGTCCATTGCATACTTGGAATCCGTTGCGACGATCCGTACGTGGGAGAAGCCGGCGACCCGTGCCCCCTTCTCGACCGATGAGTGTGTTTGATCCGAGGCATAAACGACAAGGTTCTCAAGCGGGGCTTGTTCTTTGAACTGCTCCCGGGCGGTCACCATCGCCACGTGGGCAGAGTCCGAAGCACTCATCTGGATGACGCCGCCTCCGACCCCGGTCGTCTTCCATGACTCGGGCAGCCCCAAGAGATCAGCCATCCAGTCGACGACCACTGTCTCGAGCTCGGTCGCGGCAGGGGAAGTCGACCACAGCATCCCTTGAACACCGAGGCCGGCTGCGGCCATTTCGCCCAATAACGAGGGGCCAGAGCTGTTGGCCGGGAAGTAAGAGAACCAGTTGGGTGATTGCCAGTGAGTAATCCCCGGCATGATGATGTCGTTGAGATCATGCATGACGTTTTCGAAGGGCTCGGGGTCTTCAGGCGCCGCGTCGGGAAGAGCGGCGCGGATGGCTCCCGGCTCGACTTGCGAGTTCACCGGATACTCGGTGACGGCGCCTAGATAGTCGGCGACCCAATCGACCATTTCGTGACCCCGACGGCGGTACTCCTCAGGATCCATGTGGAAGGAGCCAGTCATACGCTTACCCCTTTTCCGAGGTAGCGCTCCAGCCAACCGAGTACCTCGCCGTACCAATGGATCGAGTTCTGTGGTTTCTCAATCCAGTGCCCCTCGTCGGGGTAGTAGACCAATCGGGCGTCGACACCCTTCTGTTTAAGGATCCCGTACAGCGACAGGCCCTGGGTTACGACAACTCGGTAGTCGAGTTCACCGTGGATGACGAGGGTTGGCGTGGTCATCTCCGAGGTGTGGGCGAGAGGACTCCACTTGAGGACAGCATCCATGTCCTCCCATGGTGTGCCGCCTACGGCGGTCTCTCGGCCCGCGGTTACGTCGCTGGCCCACTGACCGAGCAGGTCGGTAACGCCGGCATGGCAGACCGCACCGGCGAACCGACCGGTGTGGCCCATCATCCATGACACGAGGTATCCGCCATAAGAGCCACCGATAATCGCCATGCGGTCCTCGTCGATGAACCCCTGGGCGACCAGATGGTCGGTGGCGGCCATGATGTCCCGCATTGGTTTGTCGCCCCATTCGCCACGAATCGATCTGGTGAAATCATCACCAAACGAATCAGAGCCGTGGAAGTTGACCGAGACTACGACGTAGCCAGCAGCCGCAAACGCCTGGGTGTTCCATCGCCAGTGCCATGACCCTCCAGAAGCGTTGTGGGGACCCCCGTGGATATTGTGGACGAGCGGCCATTTCTTGGAGCCGTCAAAACCGGGTGGGTAGACAATGTGGGTCTGCACCGCGGCACCGTCGGCACCGGTGAAACTGAACTCGCCAATCTCGCCAAGCTGGATTTCCTCTTGGTCATTGAAGTCGCCGACAACGCGTACGCCATCTTCGTCAAGAACAGACACTTCGGCCGGTCGTGCCGGAGTCTCGGTGCGCAACCAAAGAGGTCCTGTTGTAGGGCGGGGTCCGTGGGCGTATTCGCCACCAGTCACACGAGTCGGTGTGGTCGCACCGTGCGGCAGCAGAAACACAGTCATGCTGCCTTCATCGGTTGCATGGACGACAAGGTCGGAGTCGCTGGTGTACTCCCAGCCGCCCGCGGATCGGTCCCACCATGGTGCCAACTCAACCCTGGTGCTGGTCTCGCGGTCAAAGCTGACCAGCTTCACCTGATCGGCGTAGTAGTCGGGTTCCTGTTGGGTGCCATAGGTGAGGTAGCGCCCGCCTGGGCTGTAGCGGGGGCGAATCTGTTGGGCGGGAAGGTCAGCGGCGACGAGGAGGCGGGGTATAGCCTCATCAAGGCGCACGGTGTGGATCGCAAACTGGAACCGGGCGTGCGGAGCCGGCGCAATATCAGCAGCAAAAGCCACCTCGCTGCCGTCGGGGGAGATGTCGAACACTCCTTCGGGGTCATCAAGTGCAATCAGCTGGGTCAACTCGGGGGTCAGGTCAACCAGATCGTGCGTCGCCAGGTCGAGATGAAAGAGGTGATGGATTTCGCCGCCCACCAGCCATTTCTTCCAGTATCGGTAAACGTTGTCTTCGGTCACGACAGGTTCCGTGGGTGCATCGGTGCGTCTGGCGATCTCGTCTGATGTCCCCTGGATGCTGGGGAACCCACGCAGCAGAGGTACCGCCAGGACCAGGCCAGATTCGTCGGGTAGCCACTTGGCGGCGGCGACCCCGAGAGGAAGATCTGTGACACACTCGGGTTCTCCGCCATCGATCGGCATTACGTGCAACTGCGGCTTGGCGCCGTTGCCAGGTTTCCTGAGGAAGGCCACTTGCCGGCCAGTGCAGGAGAGAGCAGGGTTTGTGCTTGATGCCGCCGGCCCAGTGAGGGCCTTGCGTTTTCCACCAGCGGAGACGTGCCACAGACGCGTGATGCCTTGGTTGGTCTCGAGGTCGTAGGTGGTGACCGGGACAACAGCGAAGCTGCCATCGTGGTGTGGTTCGGGTTGTCCCACTCGCGCCATTTGCCAGAGATCTGATGCGGAGAGATGTCGTGTGGTCATCTCTGCAAGTTAGCGGCATTCGCACGATGTTCTACCGGCGTTGTCGTGGCGAACGGCCGGAGCACCTAGGACGACAAGCACTAGCGAATGGGAGCGGCTGCTGATAGAAATGTCGTTATGCCACGACCAACCACCCAGGCACGGCTCCTCGAAGCCATGGAGCGTGAGTTTGCGGCT
>JASJHC010000198.1:0-5619 GCA_033791245.1 Acidimicrobiia bacterium
GGGAAAATCGACCCTCCTGAGATGTATCAACCGGCTGATCGAGCCGACCGAAGGCCGCATCACCTGGAACGGCGTCGATGTCACGGGAGCGTCGCAAGAAGACCTCCGCAGAATCAGACGTAGGATCGGGATGGTGTTCCAACACTTCAACCTGGTCAACCGCTCCAAGGTCACCACCAACGTCCTGTCGGGCAGGCTTGGCTACACCAACCCCGCATATTCGCTGATCAACCGATTCTCCAAGGACGACCATGCCAGAGCACAGGCACAGTTGGAACGAGTCGGTCTTGTCGATCGTGACGAACACCGCGCTGACGCATTGAGCGGTGGCCAACAGCAACGTGTTGGTATCGCCAGAGCCATGATCCAAGAGCCCGAGATGATCCTCGCCGACGAGCCGGTAGCCAGCCTCGACCCAGTGCTGGCCCACTCGATCATGCAGTATCTCGAGCAGATCAACCAAGAAGACGGCGTAACCATTCTGTGCAGCCTTCACTTTCTCGATCTCGTCGAGAAGTATTCGCAAAGAGTCATTGCACTCAACGATGGACGTCTCGTATTCGAGGGGACTGCCAAGGAGCTCGATGATGAGCGCTTCAAGGATATTTATGGTCGGGAGGCTGAGCGCATTGGCTGACAAGAAGAGCAAACCCCGACGCCGCATGTGGATCATCCTCGGCTTGATCGGCGCTTTCCTCCTCTACGGATACGCCGTACAGGAGACCGATGTCGATCTTGCAGAGGTACAGAGCGAGACCCGCCGCGCCAGCTTGGTACGGATCATGCGCAATCTCGCCCAGCCCAATCTGATCACGTTCGATGATGTCGAAGTTGTCATATCGGCCGACGTGCTGGTTCCCTGCCCCGAGGGTGGAGTCGGACCGGAATCGGACACCTCGGGTCCTGCCTACATCGTGGTCGAACCATCTTGTGCGAACCCAGGCGACACTGTCACTATCACCGGTGTCGGCTTCGAGGTCGGGTCGCGCGGCAACACCACATTCCGACCGGATTCCGAGTTCGATGTCACCAGGCAGCTGGAGGCGTTCACGCCTGACAGTGACGGCAACTTCACGGTCACGGCCGAGATTCCCAATCGGACGTCGGAGAAGCCGCAACAGATCGAAGCAACGACTCGGGTCCGAGTCGGATCTTGGCTCGACCGTCAGGTGGTGTGGACCGACCTGAATGGCAACGGCATTCGGGACGAGCAGAACATGCCCGACAGTGGCATGTTGGAGATGGACGTAACGGCGCTGGCCACCGTCCCCGGCGCCGGTCTTGCTCTTGTTGAAGACGGCGAGCCAATTCAAACCTTGATGCTGGGCAATGATTTCGTTGCTACCAGCGGCCCAGCCGAAGGTCTGAACATGTCGGCCGGTGTTGTCGGGGACTCCAAGTTTGAGATCGTCAGCGCCGACCCTGGCGGCAAGGTCGTTATGAGCGGCCCCGGCGGCGGCAGTCTCAACAGACTCGAACTGCTGTTGTACAACCCCGACACAGGTAATCGGGCGGCGACCCACACGGCAGCTGATCAGTTCGCCCACTCGCCGCGCATCTCGGACAACGCCAAGGACACCTGGGACAAGATCATCGAGACGGTCTTCATGGCGTTCCTCGCCACCACGCTCGGCCTTCTGATTGCGCTTCCGATGTCGTTCTTGGCAGCGCGTAACCTGATGAAGGACATCCGGACCACAGTCACGAACCTGTCTCTCAACCTGCTGGCGATACCAATCGGTGGATTGATAGGTCTCTATCTGAGTCGCTGGGCACGGACCTGGGCAGGCAATCTCGGCAACGACTGGCTGCGGTTTGCGTTGGTGATAATCATGCCAGTCGGCCTCGTGTATGCGCTTCGTGCCATCCTCAAAGAAGAGGATGCGGAAGCACCGACCAGTCGCGAGCGAGCTGTCCAAACGGCTGTGTTGATCGGCGCCGGCTTTGTGGTCGCCATTTGGGGATTCATCCTGGCCGCATTCCTCATCAACGCTAGTGAGTCAATGGGGTGGGGTTTCATCGGCAACTTCGTAGGCATCATTGGCGAAGTTATCCGTTTGCTGCTGCCGGTGTTTGCGATCGCAGGCGCCATCGGCATGATGATGAACCTTGGTTCCAAACTGGGCTTTGCCCTCAACGACCGTATCGACGGTGCCGCCCTCCGTGCGGTGAATCTGCCACTGGCCGCTGCCGCAGGCGGCATCATCGCCATGATGATCGGAGCGATCATCGACTGGTTCTATCAGTTCGAGAATCTGTGGACCAGCCGTTGGATACCCGGGATCATTGGTGCGTTGATCGGGAGCTACTTGGCCGCAAGGGTCAAGAAGTCCGAGGGTGTCGGGGTCGGAATGCTCGTCTACTACATGTCAAGAACGCTGTTCAATACGCTACGGTCGATCGAGCCTCTCGTCATGGTCATTGTGTTCGTGGTCTGGGTGGGCTTTGGCCCGTTCGCCGGTTCGTTGGCCTTGTCGCTGCACACTGCGGCTGCGCTTTCCAAGCTCTACTCAGAGCAGGTGGAAAGTGTGATGCAGGGGCCGCTCGAGGCAATCCGGGCAACCGGGGCGACCCGAATGCAGACGATCATCTACGGCGTTGTGCCACAGATCGTGCCGCCGTACCTGTCCTTCACGATGTATCGCTGGGACATCAACGTTCGCATGTCGACCATCATCGGTTTCGCCGGTGGCGGTGGTATCGGGTTCTTGCTGCAGCAGAACATCAACCTGCTCCAGTACAAGGATGCGGCCGCCCAGATGCTGTCCATCGCCATCGTGGTTGCCACCATGGACTGGATCAGCGCCCGTCTCCGTGAACGCCTGGTCTGATAGCCCCATATGAGCGAGTTCATCCGTAGAACGCGGGAGGATACCGAGCGTCTCGAAGACGAGACGCTCGCCCCTGCCGCCACCAAGTCAGTCGAGTCACGGGGACGTCGTCTCCCCGAACTTGATGATGCCTATCGGACAGCCTTTCAACGCGATCGGGATCGGATTATCCATTCGAAAGCGTTCCGCCGTCTCAAGCACAAGACACAGGTCTTCATCAACCCCGAAGGCGACCACTACGTCACCCGTCTCACCCACACGTTGCAGGTGACCCAAATCGGCCGGTCCATTGCGCGCAACCTCTCGCTCAACGAAGACCTGGCCGAGGCCATCTGTCTTGCCCACGACGTTGGTCATTCGCCATTCGGCCACACCGGAGAAGACACCCTCAGTGAATTCGTCGAGGACGAGTGGTTGCACTCCGAGCAGGGTGTCCGCGTCTTCGAGGTGCTGGAACCTGCCAACTTGAGTTGGGAAGTCCTTGACGGAGTACGGGCGCACTCGTGGAAGATACCCGAGCCACCGGCGACTCCCGAGGGTTACATCTGTCGCTTTGCCGATCGGTTCGCCTATCTGACCCACGATGTCGACGATGCGCTGCGCGCCGGCATCATCAAGCGAATAGATCTTCCGCCTGCCGCCCTCGCCAGGTTCGGCGAGCCAGGCAGTGAGTGGGTCGCCTCGATGATCCGCGCCGTAGTGAATGAATCCCTACTCCGCGGGGCAGTCGTCATGGACAAAGAGTCGCTCGAGGTGATGAACGAGCTGCGTGCCTTCATGTTCCAGAACGTCTACCTCAGAGCCGGAACCGACGGGCAACGCCGTACCGTCACGGGGATCGTACGTGATCTCGTCAGCTACTTCGTCGATCACTCCGACGAGATCCCAGATAGCTACCGGCACACCGAGGCCGATACGTTGACCCAGGTCATCGACTACGTAGCCGGCATGACCGACCGATACGCAATCCGTGTCCACGACGACCTATACCGCCCCCGCCTCTTCTAGCTACGAGCTCCGCCCTGGGAGCTCGTGGACAATCAACCCCACCCCCAGCAGGATGATCGGAAGCGCCAATATGGACCGGAAACCGACCGTATCATCACCAAGGGAAACACCGAGCAACACAGCGACCGCTGGGTCTACATACGCATAGCTGGTGGCGAGCGCCGGACGGACGGTTCGCAACCCAATACCTAGGAGCCAAGTCGAATGAGCGGACCCAACACCGTCGGCGCTGCGCTCCGCACCTGGTTCAAGAGCCCGCCGCGGGCGCACGGCGAGATCCTCAACGACCGCACCGTCAGTTTTCTCGAGCTGTTCTACGACCTGGTCTTCGTGGTGCTCATCGCACAAATCGCACACACCCTTGCGGACGTGGTCAGCTGGTCCGCTTTCGGCGACTTTGCGCTGGTGTTTTCGTTGTTGTGGATCGCTTGGATCAACGGATCGCTCTATCACGAACTGCACGGCCGCGAGGATGGCAGGGCCAGAAGCTTCATCTTCGCTCAGATGCTGCTGCTTGTCCTTCTCAGTGTCTATGCCGGCCACGCCACCGACGGCGACGGACGGGGATTCTCAATCGTCTACGCCATCCTGCTCGCCCTGCTCGGTCTGCAATGGTCTGGGGTTCGCCGTTACGACACGCCAGAGTTTGCCGCGGCGACGACCCGCTACGTCACCGGTACCGCTGTGATGACGGTGCTCATGGCAGCAAGCGCTTTCGTCGACAACGCCGACGCACAGCAGACTATCTGGGCCATCGTCGTGGCACTCACGCTCGGGGGAAGTCTTGCGCAGACCCTCAGCCAGGACGAAACAAGACGAGCCGCATTCTGGGTCACCGAATCAATGGCAGAACGCTCCGGGTTGTTCATCATCATCGTGCTCGGCGAGGTCGTCGTCGGCGTCGCCGACGGCCTGGCCGGCGCCGAGCGTGACGCTGGCACGATCGTTACTGGTCTCATGGCCCTCGGTATAGGAATGGCGTTTTGGTGGAACTACTTCGACTTTGTCGGAGGGCGATCCCCCCGATCCGGTTCAGGGCCACAGACGGCGTGGATGTTCCTCCACCTCCCCATGTCGTTGTTCATAGCCGCCGCCGGCGCCGGCATGGTGAGCCTTATTGAACAAGCCGGGGACAATCGAACGCCCGCAGCCACCTCTTGGCTGCTCGCTGGTGCCACCGCCGGTATTGCGCTGACTCTTGCCGTGCTGGTCACGACCATGAAGCGCGATCCTGGCACAAGACTCGTGCCTTTCACGCTCGCCGCCGCAGCTGTCCTCGCCTTGGCAACAGGAGCGATTCGGCCCAGCCCGCTGGTTCTCGCTCTAGCCCTCAACGTCGTGCTGGGGGCGGTTTGGATGGAATCGTTTGTGCGTCACGCCCGCACCGGCACTTCGATAGTCGATCACTGAGAACTTGTCGGATCTGCCTGTGCTCTTTCTGACCTAGGCCTTGGCAACCGGCTGACGGATGATGGTCCTCAGCTTGGCAGGGTCCGACTTGCGTGGATCTCCTAGATAGATCTCATGATGAAGACCCGTCTTGACCAGCCCCTCGTCATCGATGAACTGATGTAACATCTCGATCGTCGGAACCTCGTCGGCGTAAGGTCCGACATGCATCACTTGTGCCGCCGGTCCCTCCTCGAACACCTCAAACCGCACCTGATCGCCGGCAACAGGTTTCTTGGCTGCGAGAACGCGTGGAATCACCATCCCCGCCATTCCCGCAGTAGCGAGATCCGGCAGGCAGATCATCATCCGCCACTTCCAGTCTTGTTTG
>JASJHC010000199.1:0-6086 GCA_033791245.1 Acidimicrobiia bacterium
ACAGATCCGCCGCAATCCGGACGCGGGTCTGGTCGAGGGCTTCTTAGGCTTTCCTCTTGTCGCTGAGGTTTTTCCCAACGATGGCTGCAAACGAGATGAGCTTATTGCGGCGGTTGCCTCACTGAATTCAGCGTTGGACCAGGCAGGCTATGACTATGTGACCGACGCTGTTTTCGAGGATCGGCTACCCAACCAGGGCCGTAACGTGCCGATCTCGTAGGTCATACGCCATAGGTATTACCTATCTACCCAAATAGGGTAGTCTTGTTATACTGACCGTATGATTAGTCACCTACTTGCCAAGGGCAACAGTGTTGTCCGTCCCCGGGACGCTGCCGCCTTGTATTTCAATCCGAGCAAGGAGTTCGCTCGGCTTTCCGAGTCGGGTGTTCTGCTCAAACTGTCCGGTGGCTACTACGCAATCGTGCCGGAGGAACACCGGTTGGGATTCTGGCGGCCGACTATCGAGGGTATTGCATTGGGGATGGCCGTTGCCGATTATGGACGAGAGGGGGCGGCGTTGATGGGTGTTTCTGCGGCTAGGGCTCATGGTGCCATGCAAAGGGCCACGAGCGTCGCCGTAGTGGCGACTGCTCATCAGCGGCCTACCAAGACCATGGACGTCGGGCGGGTGGTATTCGTGAAACGAGAGATCAAGTCGATCGATGTGCAGGTTGTGAAGACGGATCTGGTGACCGGTTTGGCTACCACTATCGAACAAACGGCGCTAGATATTGCTGATCGCCCCGAACTCGGTGGGACTACACCAGCGACGGCGACGGAGGTTCTGACCGAGCTTGCCGGTAACTTGCGTTGGGACGTCGTTGTGGAACTGGCCGAGAATCAGCGCAAGACATCGGCGGTAGTTCGACTCGCATGGGTGGCATCTGCAGTGATAGATCCACCCAAAGTGCCGCGGCCAAGGGGACTGGTCGATGGCAAAGGGCTTCGACCAGTTGGCGCCCTTCCGGCCGCCGAGTTCCGGATCCAACCATGATCAGCCCGGGTGAGGTGCAAGTCCACGCTGCACGTTGGCGAGTGGCCCCAGAGAGGTTGCGTGTGGCCTTACGAAAGCAGTCAGCGGTCGGTTCTGTCCGGTAAGCGGCGCATCTGCCGAGGCACTGGCTCGTTCGTCCTAATGGTCAGCGGGCAACAGCCGGAAGGCGTTCCCTCCGCTTTCGGGACGCATGGCTCGGAAGTGGCGCTCGTCGAAGGTGGCGATATCGACGGTACCGAGGCGGCTGGCTAATGCCACGAGCGATGCGTCGGCTAGTCCTACGTCGAGGTCGTGATACTGCTCGGCGATGTTGACGCATTGCGCCGCAGCCTCCGGCCACCACGCAATGTCGTAGGCGCCGCTCGCCAAGTCGGTTCGGAACGCCCGCTGTGCCACAACCCCGGCCCGGGTCCCGGCAAGGTGGTCGACCTCGGCGAGGATCAGGGGAGTAGTGGTCAACGCAGGCAGCGTTGCGAGATACCACGTTGTTGCCGCCTCGTGGTTGTTGTCATTGGCGTCCAGGAGGGCGTAGATCACAGATGCGTCCACGACGATCAACGGCCAAAGCCCGTCTCTGCGAGATGCTTGTCGACGTCGGCGGAAACATCGCCGGGACCGTGACCAACGCCGATCGCGGTCACCCTGGGCCGCTCCTCGGTTGCTGCCACGTCCCGCAACGATCGGCGGACCAGTTCTGCCTTGGTGATGCCGAGTTTCCGTGCGATGCGGCCTAGAGCGGCATCAACTTCCGGTTCTAGGTACAGGCTTGTCTTCTTCACAGTTATAGGGTACCACCCACCACCTGTAGCTTCAATGGTCACTGTCTACCTCCCACCAGGCGGCAACGAGTTCTTCGACTATTTCTCCGGCGATGTAGGGCTTTGCTGATGTGGTCATGTTTCGAACGTATCGAGGGGCTGTGACACGATCGGGCAAGCCGGCTACTCGCCGTTGATCTGAAGCTCGAAGATGCCAGGCTCGTTGGTGTTGCTGTCGGTCAGGTAGAACAGGGCGAGGTCTGGTTGGCCGTCGTTGTCGGCGGGCTGTTCGAACTTGATCCTGAATTGGGCGGTCGCCTGGCTGGAGGAGACGGCGCTCTGCACCGCAGCCGTGACGTCACAGGTGATGGTCGTGTCGCCGGTGGTCTGGCAACTGGTTGGGTCTGCGCTGGCTGCCAGTTCAAAGAGTGGCGGGCCAAACGTCTCGTACCCCACGGGTTCGATCAGCAGCTGCCCAAGATCGTCAAATGGATCGCCGCTGGTGTGGAGGGCATCGGAAACAACAACGGCGCTATCAACTGTGATTCCGTCGGGGAGTACGAAGGTCACGAACAGTTGGACACCGACGCCTTCGGGGAATGAGCCGTTGAGGTTGTCGCCGGCAAACAGGCCAGTGCCGCTGCCCGCAAAGGCGGTTGGGGTGTGGCCCTCCATGTCCCCGCCTTGGTTGGCGATGGTCACCGCACCTGCGCCGTCGGGTACCGCTGGTGTGGTCTCACCGCCGCATGATGCAGCGACGAGGGCGATGACGATTGCGGTCTTAACGAACCCCATCGAGGATCCCCTGTGCGGCGTAGCGAGCAGCGGTGATCTGCTCGTCGGCGAGTTGGGTGCCGTTGGTTCCTGAGAACATGAGCCGGCCGTCGTCTTCGAGGTCGTGGTGGAGACCGAGGATGTGTCCGACTTCGTGGCTGCTGACCCGCTCGTCGTTGACGGTTGGGTTGTCGGCGACAAAGAAGATGCGGGCACTGAAGGGCGCCACGCCGTTGGCGGTCCCAATCTGGTTGACATAGAACCCGTTGATGGTTGCCGGGTCCGGAATGGTCAGGCTGCCAGCGGTCTGGAGGAAGGATGAGGTGTCTCCGAGCGCCAGATCGCTCAACACCGCGTTCGGAACGTTGATGCGGGCGACGGTTCTGATGGTCAACTCGATACCGGCCTGGGCCCAAATCGTGTTCATCCGCACCGCGATATCTTCGACCTCGGCCACTGTCCGCTGCGATGAGCCTGGTCCACCGTCTGAACCGTCGACTACGTATAGGGACATCGAAACAGCGACGGGTTCAGCCGTTGAGAGCGCTGCCGCTTCGCCGGCGTCGGGTGTGCCGCACGCAGCGACGAGCAGGATGAGTGGCAGGAGAAGGCGCATACCGCCTCAACGCTGCGGGGTGGTTCGTTGTTCCGGCTTGAGATGCCAGTTAGTGGAGAGCCTTGTCGCGGAAACTAGTTGTCGATGGCCCGCAGGGTGCGATGGAGCTCTCGGACGAGCTTGCTGAATTCGGGGTAGTCCTGGACGTATCCGGGCATCTCGTTTTCCCAGCGGGTCCGGTACTGGCCGATGCGTTTTTCTAGCCGATCCCAAAACAGCTGAGGATTGATGCCCTTGTGAGCTGCTTTGTCCTCAAAACGTGCCCACCCATCGCGCGGATTGGTGTCTTCGTCACAGAGCAGTCGGTGTAGGTCGTACAAATCACGGCATTGGAGTCGTTGGATGACGCATCGGAACTTCTCCGCAACGGTTTCGACGAGTGAGTATGTGGGAATGCCCAGGCTCGGTTGTTGATCTCGATAGCGCTGCAATATCGGAACCCGGCCGACGACGCCGCCAGTGAGCTCGTTCGTGGACAGGTCGAGCTTGATCCGATCTGGTAGTTGCTGTCTCCGTGGCCCGGTGAACGAGATGCTCTGTTCATCGGGCGACATCGTAAGGAGGGGCATGCTCAGACGCTCCTGGGCGTTTGCGACTGCGTTCTCGATTCTCTGTAGCGCTACGACCCTGGTGAGCCCGTTCGTCAGGTTCATGTCGATGTCAGCTGAGTAGCGGTAGTCGAGGAAATGGCAAAGGCGTAGGGAAGTTCCACCCTTGAACTCGAGGGCGTCTGCGATTGGCTGTTCGGCGAGGGAGGAGATGACGTGCGACATCACATAGTCCCGTTCGACGGCGGCGAGGCCCACACCATCCCGGTCGGCGATACTGGTCAGCTCGTTCAGGGTCAGCAACTGGTTAGCCCGGGGCTCGTTCAAGGCCGAGCTCGTCGAGTTGTTCTTGGGCCCAGATCACCTTGAACTCTGGGTCAACCCAGCCGTCTTCGGTAGAGACGCGAGGGTCTACTCCGATTCGATGCCGATGCCGGCGGGCTGTAGCGGCGGCATCGGCGAGGGCATTGTGGCCGGTGGCTCTGGCGATCGAGCCGAGTCTGCGCAGCGGCCCCGGCGCTCTGAGCTTGCTGGCGTAGTCAACGACGCGGGCCGGGTCGTAGTTGCCCGGTCCCAGTCGCGACAGCGCATCGCCGAGCACGGAGACTCCGCCAGCAAGGTCGATACGTCGTGCCGCGTCGATCATGCTGCGTTCGATGTCTGAGATGCGAGCGTTGTATCCCGCGTCGATCGCCCCGATGTGGATGGTTGCAGCAGACTCAACAATCGAGTGGAAAGGTCGCCCCCCGAGCTTGATCATTTCGACGAGCCCGACGGTGGCCAACTGGATGTCGTTCAGCGGCCGGGTTAGTAGCCCGTGAATGTCCAATGCGGTCGAGTAGGCGATGCGGTGCGGGGTGTCAGCGAACCGGGCCCCAACGACAAGCGCGATGTCCTCGGTGGCAGCTCCTGTGCCGAGGCGTCCGATTGGTCGGATCACATATGCGCCTCGCGAGACTCGATCGACGATGCCTTTGCGAACCAAGCCACGGAGAGCATTGGCGGCGGCTGGTGACGGGCCACCGTGGATCGTGGCGAAGTCAGCGAACGCAAACGTCTCCGAACGCTGGGCGAGTTGGTTGATGATGTCAAGAGGCTGCATAGGTGCACACTCGGTTGGCGACGGGTTCTTCATTGTGTCAGCGATCGTAATCTGAGTCAAGAGAAAATCATGAAACAAGTGAGTTAGTCATGAATAAAATCACCACCATGGTCTGGGCGTTCTCGCCTTGTGGCGGTCGAGTGGCTCGCCGGCAATGTGTTGTTTCTGTTTGGTGGTCATTTGACCAACTTATGTATCGGGGGTGACACATTCGCGCGGCCGACAGGGCGAGCTGACTCGGGCGGGTGGTCGAACCGTGGCTGCGTCGACTTGGCGAGGCTTGGTGGTGCGATGGGCGATGTCATCGGGTTGCCTATCGTATGGGAATGGTTCCTGAGATCGACGTCGAGAGAGTGCGGAGGTGGGCGGCGGTCCGGGTTCCGGTGAAGGTGCAGGATGAGCTGCGACTGGCGGTCGATGTGGACCGGCTCTCGATCACCGTCATGGAATGCCGGGCACCGTGGACGGACTCGATGACCGATTGGACCCGCAGGCCGGTCGCCCGCTTCCGCTATACGCAGGTTCGTGGCGAGTGGACCTTGTACTGCTACAGGTCGTCCGGGGATTTCGAACGGTTTGTGTTTGCGGACCCGACGCCGAAGATCGAGGACCTACTCGACGTTGTCGACGACGATCCCACATGCATCTTCTGGGGGTAGCGGCGCACGAGCGTCGGCCTTCGCCCGAGCGAATCAGTGGCCAGGCTTGGATGGGTACATCAGGCAGCGGTGGTTCCTGGCTTGTTGCTCAGGCTCACCGCCCGATCTCCCCGTTGGCTGCGATGGTGTGGGTCAACCGGAAGCGACTACTGCTTCTGCAGCCTGGCGTCCGGCCAGTGCAGGCGGATCGCTTCGTTTCACGTGGTCCCCGGACCGACCGTTTGCGCTTCCCGTGCGTATCAGCGTCGCGGCTTGTCGGCGTCCTGCTTGCGGCCGCGTTCGATATAGGTGACAAGAGCAGGATCCGGCTTGGGCGCGGGGGGCTTGGGCACGTCAGGCCTAGCGGGTGTTGCCGGCTGTTTTGTTTTGTCGCTCACGCTCACCTCACTATCTCCCCAATGGCGGCAGCCGCAGCTGCGAATCCGAGGAACACCATTGCCAACTTCAGTCTACGAGATTTGCTGCCGAGATAGAGCGCTTCCTCAACGAAAGTTAGAACGCGACTGGCGAAGGATTCTCAGGCCGACGGATCGCCCCCGCTACCCGCCAACCCAGGCCGTCTGGGCGATCTCGAGTTCGCCGTTCGCTGATGTCACGATCACGAATGTGATAGAGCCAGGAAACAATCCGGC
>JASJHC010000200.1:0-23633 GCA_033791245.1 Acidimicrobiia bacterium
TCACGCATTTCTCGGAGTGCTCGAAATCGGCACCTTAGGCGCTCGGCCTCACTTGCGATTCGCCACTCTCCGCATCGCCTCAATGGCAGCGACGGGCCACTAGATTCGCACTATGGCCGACTATCACCTTGCTCGGATCAACATCGCTCGCCTGCGAGCACCAATCGACGATCCAATGGTCGCCGAGTTCGTGGAGGGCCTCGACCCGATCAATGCGCTCGCCGAACAAAGCCCCGGGTTCGTGTGGAGACTCCAGACAGACGAAGGCGACGCCACAGACATTCAGGCGTACGAGGATGAATCGGCAATCGTGAACATGTCAGTCTGGAAGACCGTCGATGATCTCTTCAACTACGGGTACCGGTCAGGCCACGTCGACTTTCTCCGCAGCCGTCGCGACTGGTTCGAGCGTCTGGGAGAGTCCCATATGTGCATGTGGTGGCTACCCGCAGGTGTACTGCCAACGGTTGACGAAGGGGTAGCCCGGCTTGAGATCCTCCAGACCCAGGGGCCGACCCCGCAAAGATTCACGTTCCGTTCGCCCATCGAGCCGAAGGCCGTCTCATGAGAGTCACTGTCTGTGAGCTCAGCAACAACCGGAGCACGCTCGAGTCGCAGTGGACTGACCTAATTGCCCACTGCCGCCAAGAGCGCTCCGAGCTAGTGCTACTCCCTGAGATGCCGTTCTCGCCGTGGCTTGCCGCCAGCGAAACCGTCGATCAGTCGGCGTGGATGTCCTCGGTTATCGAGCATGAGAGTTGGCGCAAGGCGTTTGTCGATCTTCTGCCGACAAGTCTGCTGTGCACTGACCCGATCGTCGAAAACGGCGTCAACTACAACGAGGCATATGTTTGGTCAACGCTCGGCGGCTATCAGCCCGCTCATCGCAAGTACTACCTCCCGGATGAGCCCGGTTTCTGGGAGGCTCGTTGGTATGACCGCGGGCCCAAGGAATTCGTGGCCCAAGACGTTGCGGAGGCACACGTCGGGTTCTTGCTCTGCACCGAAATGTGGTTCACCGAACATGCCCGCTCCTACGCACGCCAGGGGGTTGAGATCCTCGCCGTACCTAGAGCCACCGGTCTCGCCTCCGCCGACAAGTGGGTCGCCGGCGGCCGCGCCGCCGCGGTCATGTCCGGTGCCTTCTGTCTTTCCTCGAACCGTGGCGGAACCGACGCCGGAGGTTTCAACTGGGGAGGTCGCGGCTGGATCATCGAACCCGAAGAGGGCGACGTCCTCGGCGTCACCTCGCCCGGTGAGCCATTCTTGACCCTCGACATCGAGCTCGAGGTGGCAAGAAGTGCGAAGGCAACGTATCCGAGATATGTCACCGAATAGACGAGATCGTACGCAAGAGCGGTAGCCTTTGTATCTGGAGGTTCAGATGAAACGGCTTATCCCACTAGTAATCGTCCTCACCTTGTTGCTGGCGGCGTGTGCAGCAGGAGCGAATCCTGAGGTTGGTGCCACCACCGTCGACGGCGATATCGCCGGGTTCTGGACGGGTCTGTGGCACGGACTGATCGCACCGATCACCTTTGTGATCTCGTTGTTTACCGACAATGTGAACCTCTACGAGGTGCACAACAACGGGAACTGGTACGACTTCGGGTTCATACTTGGTGCTGCGATGTCCCTCGGCGGCTCATCCCGAGGTGCAAAGCGCCGGTAACCGGCCACACGGCGGCAGCCCGTCTCAGATAACCGGTGTGTCTCGGCCCATGTCGGAGAAGAGGGTGAACTCGGGGAGGAAGGTCAAGTCGACACGACCGACTGAACCCTGCCGGTGTTTGGCGATGGCGACCTCGGCGATGCCCTTGGTTTCGATTGCCTCGGGGTGGTAATACTCGTGGCGGTAGATGAACAAAACGATGTCGGCGTCCTGTTCGATAGCTCCAGACTCACGAAGGTCCCCGAGCCGGGGCCGCTTGTCTTCGCGTTGTTCCAAAGAACGGTTGAGCTGCGAGACACCGATCACAGGAACCTCGAGCTCGCGAGCAAGGTTCTTCAAGCTGCGGCTGATGATGGCGATTTCTTGTTGCCGATTCTCGCCGCCCGAGCCATGCATCAGCTGGAGATAGTCAACGACCACAAGACCAAGACCATCACGTCGCTTGAGCCGGCGACACTTGGCCCGAATCTCGGTGACCGTCAATCCCGCCGAGTCATCGACATAGATTGGCTTTTTGTACAGCACGTTGGCGGCGTTGGAGAGCTTAGAGAAATCACCTTCGGTCAGGCGTCCGGTGCGGAGCCTCTGTGAATCAATCCGGCCCTCGGCGCACAGCATTCTGGAGACGATCTCTTCACGGCTCATCTCCAGTGTGAAAATTGCAACCGGATCACCGTGGACCGCGATGTGCTGTGCGATACCCAACGCCAGCGTCGACTTACCCATACCAGGACGGGCCGCAACGATGATGAGGTTGCTGGGGTGAAGACCGGTGAGCTTTCGATCGAGATCACGAAGACCTGTCGAGAGACCGGTTACCTCGGCACCACTCCGGTGCAATTCTTCGGCCCGCTCGATAGCCGGGCCCAACAGCGGATCGATGAGGGCCAGCCCCTCGCCAACACGCTTTTCGGAAACGGCGTACACCGATTGTTCGGCCCGGTCGAGAACGTCGGCGATGGGTTGGTCGACCTCGGTCGCAAACTTCCCAATATCACCGCCTACCCGCATAAGCCGGCGCCGTAATGCGTGCTCTTCAACAATCGCCGCATAGTGCTCGATATTGGAAGTGGCGGGGACCGCATCGATCAGTTGGGTGAGATAGCCAAGCCCGCCAACACGCTCCAACATCTCGGCACGGCGCAACTCCTCGGCAACTGTGACCGCATCGATTGGCTCGTTCTTGTTGAACAGCGTCAGCACACCGTCGAAGATCGCCTGGTGCGAGGGTCGATAGAAGTCTTCTGAATGCAGCTTCTCGAGAGCAATGTTGGCCGCATCGCTATCCAACAAAACAGCGCCAAGAACCGACTCCTCGGCCTCGACGCTGCTTGGTGGAACGCGCATGGAACCGGACCTGGGGTCATCGATTCCCAACGCCATTTATTCGCCTCTCCTAAGCGGGGATCACGTCAAGAGTGACGCTGAATTCCACGTCTTCATGTGGCTTGATAGTTACCTCGTGAAGACCGATCTCTTTGATTGCATTGGGGATATGGATGATGGCGCTGGGGACGTCAACACCACTGAACTTCTTGACGGCCTCAGCAATATCGTGAGTACCGACAGATCCGAACAGCTTGCCTTCGTCACCGGACCGTGCCGCAATTACGACGCGAGACCCAACCAGGTTCCTGGCGAGTTCTTCAGCCGTACCCTTGGCCTTGGCTTCCGATTCGATCCGCTGCTGACGGAGCTTGTCCGCCTGCTTGATCGCACCGCTTGTTGCCTTCATGGCCATCTTCTTGGGCAGCAGATAATTGCGTGCATACCCGTTGGACACATCAACGATGTCTCCCTTGCCGCCGAGATCGGCGACTTCTGTGAGCAGTATGACGTTCATTAGCTCTTCACCGAGATGTACGGCAGTAGCGCCATTTCACGGGCGTTCTTGATGGCGATCGCCAGGGCACGCTGATGCTTGGGACAAAGACCAGTCACCCGACGGGCACGGATCTTGCCACGGTCGGACATGAACTTGCGGAGCACCGCAACTTCCTTGTAGTCGACGAACACTGCCTTGTCCTTGCAGAACTGACAGACCTTGGGCCGGCGACGGGCGTCGGCCGCTGAGGGGCGACGGCGCTTCTTACGTGTATTCGGGGGCATTTGTTTCTCCTGAGGAAGTAACGGTGGCTGATGCGATTCGCCAGTTCTGGCTCGCTGTCTTACTTAAGGGTGCACCCGATGCTACCGGGGCAACCCATCACGGCTGCTTTCACATCAATCACCTAAAACGGGGCTTCGTCCGGGCCATAGTCGTCACGGGCAACTGGGGCGGGGGGCACGTTGCCACCACCGCCACCGGCGTTCTGGCCGCCGGCCCAATCGCCACCACCGGTGCGCGGGGTGCGGGTGACCGATGCGGTCGCCCAACGTACGGACGGACCTATGTCATCGATGCGAAGCTCAATGACCGAGCGCTTGTCGCCCTCTTGGGTCTCCCATGACCGCTGCTCGAGGCTGCCGGTGATAATGACGCGCATGCCCTTTTGCAGGGACTCTGCGACGTTTTCTGCCATGTCACGCCAGCAAGTGCCGCGGAAGAAGCTGGTCTCTTCCTGCCACTCATTGTTGGTTTGGTAACGACGATTGACGGCAAGGGCGATCTTGGCCATGGCAACACCAGATGGGGTGAAGCGGAGCTCGGGATCTTCGACAAGATTGCCGACGAGGGTCACACTGTTATCTCTCATTAAGTATCTCTCTTCTCTCTGCCCACTACCTCAGTGTGCAGTGCGAGGGTGACAAGTTTCAGTTCTTGCCGCCGGCCAATGTGATCTTGTGCCGGATCACGGCGTCGTGCAGACCGAGAGCCCGGTCGAGTGTCTCAACTAGCTCGACTCCTGACTCAAACTGGAGCACCGAGTAGAAACCCTCGTGAAGATGGTCGATCTCGTAGGCAAAGCGACGCTTCCCCCAGAAATCTGAGTCTGAAAGGGTTCCCGCCGTTCCGATAACACCTTCGACCTCACCAACGAGAGTACGTACGTCGGGTTCGGTCAACTCGGGTCGATGAATCATCATCAGTTCATAAGACCGCAAGATCTCACCTCCTGTGGACAATCGCTCTGCGAAAGGCCCCCGGACTCTCCGGGAGCAGGGGTTGGGAGTCAACAGACTCCGCTGCGGTGAGCGAGTGTAACTGGGGTGGCGTCGCAAAGCCAGACCGGGAAAACCAAGGGTGGCCCCCCGGAGCGGAAAACCGCACCGGAGAGCCTGGGAGGACCTCGGGAGACCGTTGTGTGGATGCCTCATTCCCCCGCGAAGCGGTGGTCTCTGCTCTACATGAGCCGGGTCATCGTCTCTTGATACAGGTATTCCGGAAACTCAGCTCGGTGTCACCAGCTCGAGGGGGTCTTCGCTGACACCGTCACCGACCCGGGCCACTCGATACGCCTGCGCATCACCGTCAACCGAAACGGCCGCATGGAGGTCTGTTCCGACAAAATGGACCGCGGTACCGTCCTCGCAGGCATAGCCCGCCGGTAGCCGACCGCTACCAACCATGTTCATGTAGTTGGGTCGTCGTTCTGGTTCCGACGAATAGTGCGGGCAAAAACTGCCTGACAGGAAACCAAGACCATCGCTGAGCGCATCAGCTTTCCCGAGCAGAAAGGAATCGGTGGTGCTGGCCTCGAACCAACAGTTGGCGCCGGCGCTAAGACCGCTCATCACGACGCCCGCATACCAGGCGTCTTGGAGTGCTTCAGCGACGCCATGCAGCCTCCACACCGCAAGCAGGTTGGCCGTACTGCCGCCGCCGACATAGACCATGTCCATCCCGAGTAGGTATGAAGGAATGTCCCGCACGTCACGAGAGAAGAGGTTCAAGACATGCGGCTCGCATCCGTAACTGCCATAGGCCTTGTAGAACTCCAGGGTGTACCCGGCGTCGTCACCGCTTGCGGTTGGGATGAAACACACCTTGGGACGTTCAGCATCGACCAGCGAAAGCGCATATCTATCGAGCATTGAGTTGCCTGAGCTGAAACCCCCGCCACCCATCGCCACGATATGTCTGTCCGTCATTGAGAGTCCTTTCCGACCCTGGGGGCGTCCGCAGCTGCAAAGGCAGCACCGTGACCAGGCACGATCATCGTTGCGACCGCAAGCACCCGATCCCGGTTCGGCTGCAGCAAGCCTGGATCTGCAGCCAGTGGATCGGAAGGCAGCGAACCGTTCCACCACAGGTGCGTGAACGCATACACTCCATCGGAGGTCGTGACCAGTGTTGTCATGTCTTGCGGCGTGTGCGCCGGTGTCTCCATCAATCTGATGTTTTCCGACAGTGAGAAGCCCTCAGCCGGGCGCGAGGTCCAGGTGTCGTTCTCATAGATCGCCCAATGATCGTGCACTCTGACGTGGGGGAAGAGCGCGATATTGACGGTGTGATCGGGGTGGTGGTGAGACAGAACCACATCGGTTACGTCATCGACCGAAACGCCTAGCGCAGCCAGTGGATCGAGGATGGCCGCTCGATCCGGCACCATCCCAGGGTCGACGATGGCAACGACATCAACATCACGGACCAGGCTCACAGTGCCGGCGACGCGGTCCCCGACATAGCCCTCAAACAAGATGTCAACAGTCGCCAATGCATTCTCCTCTATGGCTGGTCTCCGAGCACTAAGACCATCGGGTCGGGGTGCATGTCGCCTGCCCGCATCTCGAGCGCAAACCGGTAGCTGCCACTGGGACGATAGGTGGGGCAGTCGGCGGTGGTGCACGGTTCCATCGCAAAGCCATCGACAAACCGGCCACTCGCATCGAAAAAAGCAATGTCGAGCGGGATCAGTGTGTTCTTCATCCAGAAACCACGCGACGTGTCTTCCTCGAATACAAAGACCATGCCATTCAGCGGGCCAAGATCCGTGATGTGCATCAGACCCTGTTGGCGCTGTTCGCTGGTGGAGGCGATGGCAATGAAGAGGTATTCCTCATCCAACCAGGCGCCAGTGAACGACAAGTCCTCCAAAGGCTCGGGGACACCGAGGAGGGTTACGGCATTGGGCGGCAGCGGGGTGGACTCTTGCGGCACGTCCAGGGCGCTGCCTGGTTCGGCCGAGGATGTCGTGGTGGCCTCGACCTCGCCCGAGGCTTCGTCCAAGGCTGCCGCAGTTGTCTTCACCGAGCTCGAGTCGGCGCAGCCTGCCACCACGATGGCCAAGGCAGCGAACAGCAGCAACAGTCGTCTCATCGGGCGCAGTATGTCATGGTCGCCGGACAACGGCCCCGCGACCATGCTCCGTCTATGACCGAGAGATGGTGCCTTCCCAGGTACCGACCTTGTCGCCCTTCATTGCTTCTTCGTCGAACCAGAAGCTGGTGACAGCCTTGGTTTCGGTATAGAACATGACGCCATCACGGCCCATCACATGCAGATCACCAAAGAAACTGTTCTTGTGGCCGCTGAACGGGAAGACTGAGATCGGTACCGGGATACCGACGTTGACCCCAACCATGCCTGCGTCAATGCGACGGGCGAACTCACGGGCGTAGTGGCCGCTCTGGGTGAAGATCGACGCGCCGTTGGCGAACTCGCTGGAGTTGATCAACTCAACCCCCTCGTCGAAGTTGGCGACTCTCTTGACATACAGCACCGGGCCGAACACCTCTTGGTTGCCGCACGACATGCCAGGGGTCACATGGTCAAAAACGGTTGGGCCCATGTAGAAGCCGTCCTCATATCCTTCGACCGTAACGCCGCGACCATCGAGCACCGGGACGGCACCCTCTTGGATTGACTTCTCGATCCATTCGTTAACGAACGCAAAGTGCTCGGCATTGACCAAAGGGCCCATGTCGGTGGTCTCTTCGTAGGCGGGACCGATCGTTCTTTCCTGAGCCAGCTCGGTGATGGTGGCGACAAGTTCGTCGGCGATGGACTCCTCGACGGCAATGGCCGGCAATGCCATGCAGCGCTCACCAGCACATCCGAACGCCGAATTGATGATGCGCTGGGCGGTGGCCCGGATCGGGGCATCGTGCATCACGAGGGCATGATTCTTTGCCTCGGTCAGTGCCTGCACCCTCTTGCCGTTTGCGGCCGCCGTTGCGTAGATGTGTCGACCAACCTTGGTGGAGCCGACAAAGCTGACACCCTGCACCTTGGGGTGCTCTAACAAGCGCTCGGCTTCGTGACGGGAACATGTGACCAGGTTGAAGACACCGGGTGGCAGTCCTGCTTCTTCGAGCAGCTCAGCCATGCGCATCGCGGTCTGCGGAACATACGAGGCAGCCTTGAGGACGAAGGTGTTCCCGGTGACTACGGCCAGCGGCATCATCCAGCCCATCGGAATCATGGCGGGGAAGTTCCACGGCACGATTCCGGCAAACACACCCATCGGCTCGCGGAAGGTCACCGTGTCGTAGCCGGTAGCCACGTTCATGAGCGAGTCGCCCATCATCGTTACCGGAGCGGCACAGGCCAGCTCGACCACTTCAATGGCCTTGAGAACATCACCACGCGCTTCGGTGTAGCTCTTGCCCATCTCGGTGGCGAGGAGCATGGCGATGTCCTGGAGGTTCTCCTCCATCAGCCCCTTGAGATGGAACATGACCTGGACACGCTTTGTAATTGGTGTATCCCGCCAGCCGGGGAACGCCGCGGCAGCCGCTTCAACAGCCGCATCAACCTCGTCTGCGGTACAGCGCGGCGCTTCGGCCATGACTTCACCGGTGCTGCTGTTGGTGATCTCGTAGTAGACACCACTCGTGGTGTCCTTCCACTCTCCACCGACCAAGTACTTGAGACGCTTCGTCATAACCGCACTCCTATGGCTGAACTGAATTGCTGGCGGGCGCACCGCTTGGTGGCCCGGTCGTTGAACGGACTACAAGATTTGGAGGCACCACTACGTGGCGGGCGCTCTCCCGCCCGTCGTCGAGCCTCTCCAGAACGAGATGAACGGCTTCGCGACCAAGGTCGGCCCGGGGCTGGCCCACAGTGGTAAGCCCGATCCTGGGCAACCTGGCCAAAGCGAGATCGTCGTAGCCCACCAAAGAAATGTCCCCTGGAATACCAAGACCGGCAGCATCAATGGCCTCCATAGCCCCCAGCGCGGCGAAGTCATTCGGTGCAAACACCGCTGTCGGCATGTCCCCGCTCGCCAGAATCTCATTCATGGCCGCCGCACCGCCGCTCTCGGTAAATGTGCCCTTGACCAGCCGAATGTGTTCGTCCAATCCGTGACGTCGCATGGCCTTTTCGTAGCCGCTGCGACGGCGTGGCGACCCTGCCGCGGTCCCCGCGTGGATATGTACGATCTTGCGGTGACCCTGCCCAACCAGATAGTCGACTGCTTCCTGGGCTCCAGCAGAGTCGTCGACACCGACAGAGTCCACAATCTTGGACTGGGTGTGGCGCCCGAGCAATGTCACTGGAAGGGCCGCGGCAACCTTCTCGATCTTGACCACCTTCATCATCGACCCGAGCATGATGAGACCGTCGACTCGCAGTTCCAACATCGTGTCGATGGCCCCGCGTTCGCGTTTGGGGTCAAGAAACCCAGACGACAACATTGCCCGATAGCCATGGCGAAACGCCGCTTCCTCGATGCCGTCGGCGA
This sequence comes from Acidimicrobiia bacterium, assembly GCA_033791245.1. Lineage (GTDB taxonomy): Bacteria > Actinomycetota > Acidimicrobiia > Spongiisociales > UBA5794 > JAAETI01. Next base: position 9,244 of record JASJHC010000200.1, read on the forward strand.
CATCAGCAAAGAAGGGGTTATGCAGGTCGGACAGGACAACACCGATCACGTTGGTCCGGCGTCGCACCAAGCTGCGCGCTACCGCGTTCGGCCGATAGCCGAGCTCCTCGGCCGCAGCCAGAACCGCGGCGCGACTGGCTTCGCTGACACGATCGGGTTGGCGCATAACGAGCGAAACCAGGGATTTGGAGACGCCGGCACGGTCGGCAACGTCAAGAATTGTTGGCTGTTTCAAGAGTTTCTCCCTAAGCCCATGCATCTTAGCAATGATCTATTGGAACGTTCCACATGATTCTGTAGGCTGCGGGATACACACAAGCGGAGCGCCATGGGCGACCTGGACCGAAACATACGATTTGGCGTCCTCGGGACGGGCCTGATCGCCACAAGCCATGTCATCCCTGCTCTGCAAGGCGCCGAACGGTGCGAACTCGTGGCCATCGCCTCTCGCTCTGAGGGAAATGCATCCGATGTCGCCACCGAGTTTTCCATCCCGAAGGCTTACGGGTCGTACGACCAGCTATTGGCTGATCCCGAGGTGGATGCCGTATATCTGCCGCTCCCCAATCACCTGCATGTTCCCTGGACAAAGCGCGTCGCGGATGCCGGCAAACACGTTCTCTGTGAGAAACCAATCGCACTCACCAGCGCCGAGGCAGAGGGCCTTGCGGCCTACTGCGCCGATCGTGGGGTCCTCGCCATGGAGGCGTTTATGTATCGGTTCCATCCAGCGTGGAACGCAGTGCGGGGACTGATTGTCGATGGTGCCATCGGCCGCATCAGCGATGTCGCGACCTGGTTCTCTTTCCGCTCGACCCGACCTACCGACTATCGCCATGACTTCACATCGGGAGGCGGTGCCCTCTACGACGTCGGCTGTTATGCGGTGGACGTCAGCCGGTCACTGCTGGGCAACAACCCGAAGCGGGTCTTGGGGGCGGCGCGGGTCGATGAGGAGACGGGCATTGACACGACATTCAGCGGCATCCTCGACTACGGCGATGCCTTTGCCACATTCACGTGCTCCATGGAGCAGGAGCCTCGGCACAGCGTCATCATTCACGGAACCAAAGGCTGGATCTCGATCGCCGACCCGTTCAATTGCCCGCCCGACGTCGCCACCCAGGTCAGCATCGGCACTGGTGGCGACCACCACCCCTATGCCTCGGGCATCGAAACTCTGACCATTCCACCCGCCAACCAGTACGGGATGCAAGCCACGGCTCTGGCGGACGCGATCCTGGTCGGGGCACCATCACCGTTTCCCCTCGAGGATTCCATCGCCAACATGAGGTTGATAGAGAGACTGTTTGCGGCGGCTGGCATCGAACCACCCCAGCCGAGCAGTGACGTCTGATGGCCGATCAGTTGCGCGTAGGTGTTGTGGGAACCGGCGGCATGGGAGCCCGCCACGCCCGCAATGTCGATCATCAGGTGGGCAGTGCTCGACTCACCGCGGTCATGGACATCGATGCGGATCGGGCCGCCGCTGTTGCCGAGCCGGCGGGGGCACAAGTGTTCACCGACGGATTCGAACTGATCTCATCCGACACGGTTGATGCAGTCATCCTCGCCAGCCCCGATCCCACCCATGCCGCCCTCGCCTCAGCCTGTCTCGAGCACGACAAACACGCCCTTGTCGAAAAGCCGCTCGCCACCGATCTTGCCGGAGCAGCAGCTGTAGTCGATGCCGAAGCCAGCCTGGGACGGCGATTGCTACAGGTTGGCCTGATGCGACACTACGACCCACAGCATGTCGCAGTGCGTGATGCATTGCACCGTGGCGACGTCGGACGGCCATTGATGTTCCGCGGTTGGCATCGCAATCCACCGGAAGCGCGACCCCCGACTTCAGAAGAGGTGCTGGTCAACTCGGCCGTTCACGACATCTACTCGGCCAGATGGCTGCTCAATGACGAGATCTCTGAGGTATTCGTCAGGGGGACGACCATTCACCCCGATCGCACCGATCAGCTTGATCTGCAGCGGCTGACAATGGTGACGGCGGGAGGGGCAATCGCTTCTGTAGAAGTGAACAAGGACTCGGGCTTCGGCTACGAGGTCGGTGTCGAGATCAGCGGATCGCACGGCATGGTGACAACTGCGCCCCATCACACCCCTGTCATCAGACAAGATGGTGCCATGTCTCAATCGGTCGAACCCGATTGGTTGGCGCGGTTCGCCGAGGCTTACATCATCGAGGTGCGGGCGTGGGTGTCAAGTGTCATCAACAATCGACCGGAGGGCCCCACCGCGTGGGATGGCTACCTAACCCTTGGGGCGGCGCTGGCGGGAGCCAAGTCGGTCACCACCGGTGCCCCCGTGACTGTGGACACCCCGGAACGGCCGGCGCTCTACAGCTACCGGGACATGTAATCGCTGCGCAATGACCGGTGCATAACTTTGGCGGATGCGGTCCGTGGCAGTGAAGCCACAACCACCAAATCGCTCACCTTGAACAGTGGATTGAGCTCGCTGCGGATCTGCTGCTGGACCTTCCCAATCAGCCCGGACTCGTCGACTCCCGGATCGACTGCGACATAGAGCACCAACTTGCTGGGGCCCCCGCCAGGTGGATCGATCGCAATTGCAGCCGCCTCCCGCAGACCAGCTACCCCGAGGACAACCTGCTCGATTTCGGCCGAGCCCACCTTGATTCCGCCGAGATTCATAGCGTCATCGATCCGTCCCTGAGTCCGGTAATGACCGCTCTCGAGCAGTTCGATGCTGTCTCCATGACGTCGGAGTACCACACCTATATCAGGACACCCTGCGTAGTAGACCTCGTGGTGATCCTTGTTCAACAGTTCGAGCGAAAGCCCAAGGGCAGGTGGCTCTATGAACAGCTCGCCACGGTCGGACCGCTTGCCTTCATCATCGATCAGGTGGATGGCTCCGCCGAGTGTCGGCGTGGTGAACGTGGCAGGAATGCAGGGGTGGAGGACCGTACAGGCCATATAGCCGCCGGCCAGTTCGGTACCACCGATGTAATCGATGATTGGTTTGTTGCCTGCCAGGTCCATGAGATATCCCATGTCATCAGGGTTGGAGGCTTCGCCGGTGGAGCTGAACAGACGGATCTTGGACCAGTCACACGCTTCCGCTGCCTGCGAGGCGCGCCACGCCGCCACCAGCGATGGCACCAGTCCCAGCACCGTAACCCCGGCCTCCTCTACGAACTGTGCAAACCCGGGACCCGTCGGTACCTCGTCGGAGATGGCCATCGTGGCCCTGTTGATGAAGCTCGAAAAGATGAGCCACGGACCCATCATCCAACCCAGATTGGTGGGCCAGGCGACCACATCGGAAGGGTGGACATCGTGGTGATAGTGGGCGTCGGATGCGGTCTTGATCGGCGAGACATGAGTCCACGGAATTGCTTTCGGATCCCCAGTCGTTCCCGAGGAGAACAGGATGTTGGCATGATCGCCCGGGTCACGGTCGACCGCAATGAACTCATCGTCAGTGGCCAGGAAACCCGACCAGGAAATGTCGCCTGCCCTCAGCTCGACATGGTCACCGGTCTCGACAACGATCGCCCGATCGACACCGGCTGCCACGATCTTGTCAAACATCGGGAGGGTCTTTCCCCCACGATTGATCACATCCTGAGTGATCGCAATCTTTGCGCCGGAAATGCGCATCCGAGTCGCAATCTCGTGTGGAGCGAAGCTGTCGGCGATTGATACAACAACAGCGCCGGCGAGCAGGACGCCAAGGTAGGAAACGACGGCCTCGATGGTCATCGGCATGGCAATGGCAACCCTGTCTCCAACAACAACGCCAACCCTGTCAAGGCCGTTGGCGAACCGATTGGCCCAGCGGCGGAGCTCGCCGTAGGTCACTTCATTGATGTGCCCGGAGACCTGATGGCGCACTGCAATCTTCTCGCGAGGCGCTCCAAAACACGACTCGGCGATGTTGAGCCGAGCCCCGGGGAACCAGATTGGATGCTCGGGCGAGCTGCCCTCACCAAGCACGGCACTGGCAGGTTCAGCCATGCTGATACCGAGTCGCTTCGTTGTGTATCCCCAGAAACCGGCTCGATCGGTGTGGGACCATTCATAGAAAGCGTCGTAATCGGCTAGGCCGCGGTCGCCGATCGCATCGGTAAGGTTCGCCGCTGCGATCACCTCCGCGGGCGGGATCCACTTCGGTTGGTCCATTGTCACCTCAGTCGCTGTCAGTAAGTGGCGAACCAGCGTTCGTCAATGACCGGCATCTCATAGCGATCGCCCCAGTCATGTCCACAGCTAGAGGCTATCGAACACAGCTCAGAAAAGCGGGGGCGGACGATGTCCCGCATCATCCGCGGCTGGTGGGTCGCAAGAGCACGGATGTATTCGCCCCACAGCGCCCTGCCCACCATGAAACCGGAGGCGCCGGCGCCACAGGCGACCCGCACCTGCTCCTTGAACAGATCGTATGGATCGCCCCCCGACAGCAATGCCCAGGGAACCGGTGATGTCTCGTTGAGCTCCAAACAAGCCTCAGCCCACACCGTTCGCTCACTCTCGTACCGGGTGTCGACGGGAAACTGGACCTTGAGGATGTCGGGTCCGAGGGCTCCCAAACGTCGCACCGTCTCGACAACGATGCCGCGCCGCTTGGCGGCGAACTCCTCGGAATCCGTGCTGAGTCCTGGCTCGATGGCGTACGCCAGTGGTTCGAGGAAGAGCGGAATGTCGTGCTTGGCACAGTCTGCGACCACCGACTCGATCAAGAGATCCTGAGCCTCGGTCACAGCACCGGCATCGGGGCGGTACAGAACCAGAAGTTTGATCCCATTGGCTCCAAGCCGCTTCGCCTTGGCGACTCCCCAATCATCCAACAGTGAGGTTTGCCGGGCGGTTGGATCACCCAGATATCCCTGCGCCTCGATAGCGGCGAGAAACCCGACCGTTCCGGGGAGAGCTCTGGCGCCTATCGCCTGGGCTGCGCTGTACTCAGGTTCGAGCATCACCGCCGTTGCCTCCGCAACGAGCTCACGAAGAAGCCCCAGTTTCACATCAGTGAGGGCGGCTGCCGGAATGCCGTGCGGATCGTTCGGATCAAGCACCACCCGCATCGAATCGCGGTGGTCGATCGCCAGAATCGTGAAGATGCCGTTCGGAGACGAGGTCGCCGTCAAACCGCGGATCTTGCCGGGAGTTAGGGACGTCATCACTATCTCCCCTCAGGACTGACCACCGGTAGCGTCATCGCATCTACATCCCAGTTGCCGTCAATCCACCGATACTCCGGCTGGAAGAACGGAGGGATGGCTCGCTCTTCATTCTGCGGCGTACCGGCCAGATAGTTGAGGAAATACATGTGTGAGCCGGGTGCGGCCGCGCTCGAATGGAAACCCTGGGTCACCATGACAACATCACGGTCTTCGACTGAGAACACCTCATCGAAATCCGTATCGACCCGGTAGTTGCGATGGATACCCCAGCCGTTGGGAGGGTCAAAACGGAAGTAATAGGTTTCTTCCAGGTATGGCGACTCCTCGTATCCGTCATGACAGTGAGGGGGCCAACCCGACCAGCCGCCACGGGGAACATAGACCTCGTAGAGAATGAGTCGTTCCGCCGGCAAGGGGTGGGCCAGGATGTGATTGACCTGACGGGTCGCACCGCCACCACCGCGTACCTCAGACTTCATCTCATGTGGCTCGATGAGACGGACCGGATATAGGCCAACTGCCGGTGCCCCGCCTACCGAAAACTCGGCATCGGTCGTAGCCGTGATGTCGGCGGTGGTGCCGGGCGGCAGGTAGAGAACCGGGGCCATTGCGGTGAAGACATTTGCTCGTTCCAGTTCGTATGTCTCTGCCCCCACGATGGCAGTGAAGCTCCCTCCCAAGGGAACAATGGCAACTTCACGATCCTCGGTTGCGATTGTCAGAGACTGGCCGGCAGGCAGTGCCTCTACGGAGAAATCGAGGACGTCCCAACCGGCTATCTCCGGAGTCACTTCAAGCAGGCGGCCCGGGCCCTGCGCCGAGCGCAGCTTGTGGATTGCCATGTTCAGAGACCACCTTTCTGATCCGCAAAGCCGATCACTTCTTCATAGGTCGGAAGAGCCGCCGCACAGCCGTGACGAGTCACAACCAATGCGCCACAGGCGTTGCCAAACCGGCAGGACTGATACCAGTCCCAGCCCTGGAGACGACTCCAGATGAGGCCCGATGCAAACGAGTCTCCGGCTCCGACGGTGTTGACGACATCGACCGGAAACCCAGGTACGAGCTCTCGATTGTCTGCTGTGATTACTTCCGAACCTCGGGCCCCCCGTTTCACAATGATCGTCGCAACGACGCCACCGGAGACGAGCTCGTCGACCAGCCCTTCCAGGACACTGTGATCGGTATCGCTCAGATCGGCGCCGCCAACGACCCGGTCCGGCTCCGGCGCCAGCAGCGCAAAGAACTCCTCCTCGGTCCCGATCAACACGTCCACATACGGCAAGACGGCACGCAACGTCAACCCGAAGGCTTGCGGATGGGACCAATCCGTCGGTCGTAGATCAAGATCCATGAACACCGTCAGCCCTGCTTTGACCGCGGCTTCCCCAACAACGCGGGCAGCATCTGCACAAGTCCCGCGGCTAAACGCATTCCCGGAGAGAAGTACCGCCCTTGTATCGGCAACGGGAAGGGTGGCGGCATCGTCAACTGTGAGGTGAATATCGGCAGGGTCGTCTCTGTAGAAGGTGAGCGGAAAATGATCTGGCGGTTGCGCGCCGAGCATCGCCAGCGAGGTCAGCTTGCCCGGTTTGCGTTGGATGAAGTCGGTGATCACACCGTCATCGCGCAGGTACCGCATCACAAAGTCCCCGACCGTGTCCTCACCGACCGCGGTGAAGGCGATCGTCCTGAGGCCAAGGCGGCTGGTGCCAACCGCCACATTGGAAGGGCTGCCTCCGATTGCGGTGTCGAAGCCAGGGATGTCGGCGAAGTCGGCTCCAATCTCCTGTGAGTACAAGTCCATGTTGACTCGGCCAACGGTGATCAGATCGTAGGTCACAGAGTCTCCTCGCGCCGGGGAACAGGCGCGTTGCCTGCACCCACTATCGATTGATCGTAATCAACCACGGACCCGGTCATCAGGCCGGCGTCGCCGGAGGCAAGGAACACGATTGCGGCCGCAACCTCGTCGGGCTTGATCAGTTGACCAAAAGGCATCCCGACTTCCGCTTCGTCCAACCAATCCTGTCCGTCGGTATGGAAGCGGCGCTGGGTGACGTCCTCGCCGGGGGTGTCCATCCAACCGGGGTTGATGCAGTTGACCCTGATGCGGTCCCATGCAACCGAGTAGGCGACGTTCTTGGTCATGGTGGCGAGAGCGGCCTTGGATGCGGCATAGGGCATAAGGATCGGAGCACCTCCGTGCGATGCCATCGAACCGACGTTGACGATGGCCCCACCGCCGCCATGGCGGCGCATCACGGCGATCGCTCCTTGCATCAAAAGGAAGGGGGCACGCACGTTGACCGCCATCATCTTGTCCCACAGCTCGACAGAAGTATCGGTGATACTGCCTCGTAGCGTCAACGCTCCTGCGTTGACCAACACATCGATACGGCCAAACCGATCATCGGCGGCAGCAACCAGCGCCTTGCAGCTGTCGGCGTCGCCGAGCTCAACAGGCACGAAGATGGCATCGCTTCCGAGTGCAGCGAGAGCCGCCGCAACGCCGGTTCCCCGGTCTCGGTTGCGGCCGCACACCACAATCCCTGCAGCCCCTTCGGAGGCCATGCGCCGTGCGACCGCCTCCCCGACCCCTTGGGTACTTCCGGTTATCAATCCAACCTTGCCATCGAACCGACCCATGACGCTCCCGTGGTGGCTACGCAACAGTATATTGACCATGGTTGGAACGTTCCAATAGATCCCGCACGTCACGCAGGAGTGTGTATGTCCTCATGATCTTTGCCATTGCGGTCGCAGGCTTCCTCATCGGGTTCGGGAAAGCGGGCATTGGCGGAACCATCGGGCCCTTTGTAACCGTATTGGTCGCATTGACAGTCCCGGCCGACGACGCCATCGGACTACTGCTTCCGATGCTGATCTTTGCCGACGGGTTTGCGGTAGCCGCCCACTGGCAGAAATGGGACACCACCATCTTGCTGCGGCTGCTGGTCGCCGCTGCGGTCGGTATCGCCGCCGCCAGCCTTGTTCTCTCGAGTATCAGCGAACCGCTGCTGCAACGCATCATCGCCATTGCCATGCTCGGTTTTGTTGCCTTCTACTTGTGGAGCAAGAACCCGCACTCGGCAGCAAACAAGGCGCAACGACACGCCTGGCCGGCAGGCATCATCGCAGGGATCACCTCGACACTGGCCCACCTCGGCGGACCACCGGTGATGGGCTATCTGATGACGACCGACCTCAAACCCCGTCCTCTGGTGGCTACGTCGGCTGGCCTCTTCGCAGCCATGAACCTGCTCAAGATCCCCGCCTACTTCTTTGCGGATCTCTTTGACGTCGACTTGGTTGCACAGACCTGGTGGACCTGGTTGGCGATACCCATCGGTGTCGCCACCGGGCGTGCCCTGGTTGACCGCATCGACCGTACCCTCTTCGACCGCATCACAACCGTGCTGCTCATCGGTGGTGCGCTCATCCTTCTCGCCACCTAACAGCCCATGGTCGGGGGTTAGACGATCACAACCCGGTGACCTGAGCAGTCTGGCGTCCCGTGGCGCCGTATTCGGCGCACACGGACGCCAGACTCGTTGTCGATCGTCGAAGCAGCCTCCTAGCGGCTGAAGGCGGTGCGGAAGCGGTCGAGGGCGACCAGGGTGTCTGCGGAGGCCCAGGCTTCCATGGCGACCACGCCGCGGTATCCCGTCTCGTGCAGAGCTGCGGCAATCGCCGGGTAGTTGATCTCGCCGGTCCCCGGCTCGCAACGACCAGGGACATCCGCCACCTGCACCTCGCCGATCAGGTCTACACAACTCCGCACCAACTCGATGAGGTTGCCCTCGCCGATCTGGGCGTGATAGAGGTCGAGGTTGAGCCGGAGCGCCGGTGAGTCGACCGACGACACAAGGGCGATGGTGTCTTCAGCTCTGGCGAACGGTACACCCGGATGGTCGACAGCCAGGTTGAGGTTTTCCAGACAGAAGGTCACCCCCTCTTTCTCCCCAAGCGCGGCGATACGACCCAGCGTCTCTTCTGCCTTCAGCCACATCTCCCCGGTGACAACAGCTGTGGGCTGGACAGGCAGACCACCCTCGCCGAGGCCTGTGCCGTGCAAGTTGAGACGGGGACACTCCAGCTGTTGTGCAACGGGGATCGACTCAGCCGCGGTACGCAGTAATTCGTCTGCACCCTCGGTGTCGGCAAGCGTGCCCCGGATGTAGCCGGTCATAGACGAGAACGTCGCCCCCGTCTCTTTGAGGGCAGCGATGTCCTTGACCGTCCAGTCCCAGATCTCAACCTTGAACCCCAACTCGTCGAGACGGCGGATCCTGTCTTCGATTGGGAGGTCGAGAAAGACCATCTCGCTACACACGGCCAAGTCGAAGATCGGGTCGCCCATCACGTCTCCTTTGCGCCTTCCGGATATGGATGCTTCTCGAACGCCTGACCCATGGCCTCCGGGCCTACTGAGTCGTAGCCACAGTCGACCGCCAGATCGGCACCCGTGATCGCCGACGCTCGATCCGAGCACAGGAAGACGACCGCGTCACCAACCTCGGGCGGATCGACCATGCGACCCATCAGCTGGAACTCGGCGGCAAAGGCATCTGCAGCTTCCCTAGTGCCACGGCGCCGCTCGATATTGCGACTCCATGTCCACCCCAGCGCGATGTGATTGACACGAATGTTCTCCGGAGCGAGCGCGTGCGCCATGTTCCGCGTCAGACCAAGCAACGCCGCCTTTGTCGTCGGATAGACGATCCGGTCTGGCTGCGAGTGCTTACCGGATATCGAGCCGATGATCACCACCGCCCCGCCACCACGCTTGCGCATGTGGGGAATGGCCTTTTCGATCAACATGGCGTTGCCGATGACATTGACGTCGAAAGACCGCCGCCAGTTCTCCCGCGTCGTTTCCAGCATCCCGCAGTCGAAGATGGCGGCAGCTGAGACGACGTAATCGATGCCGCCAAAGTGGTTGATCGCGGCATCGACCATGGCATCGAGGTCTTCGTCGCTGGTCACGTCAGCACGAACAAATACGGCCGAATCACCCAGCGGCGTCAGAGCCTCTGCGCCGTTCTGTTCGCTGCGACCGCCCAGTACGACACTGGCTCCCACCTCGACGAGCTTGGCGGCGATAGCGGCGCCGACAAACGAGCCGGCTCCGGTCAGCAGTGCGACCTTGCCGTCGAGCTCGCGCACCGCTAGATCCCGACCCGTTGATGCTTCTTCTCAGCCTCCAGCTCGGCGCGGGCCACCCTGACCTGCTCACGATCACTCACCTCAGGAATGCCGACCTCCCACCAGGCGCCACCCTCGGTCCAGGTGTACTCGTCGACATCGACCACGATCGCATAGCTGCGATCGGCCGCCTTGGCGCGAGCCCATGCGGCGGGCAGGTCTTCGAGCCGTTCCACCTTCTCGACCAGCGCGCCCATCGCATCGATGTGCTTGACGAAATCAACGTGGAAGTAGCGCTCATGACGGGCGGTCCGCAACAGGTTGTTGAACTCGGCACCGCCGGTGTTCACCTGAAGTCGGTTGATCACCGCAAACCCGCCGTTGTCACACACCATGAAGATGACCTTCTTGCCGGTCATCACAGTCGAGTAGATGTCTGAATTCATCATCAGATATGAGCCGTCACCGACCCAACAGATGACGTCGCCGTCTCCGCGGGCCATCTTGGCTCCCCAGGCTCCTGCGATCTCGTACCCCATGGTCGAGTAGCCGTACTCAGAATCGAAGGAACCAATCGACTTGGACCGCCACCCCATCGTCAGTTCGCCGGGAAGTCCACCCGCCGCCGAAAGGCAATAGTCGTCATCGTCACAGATCTCGTTAATCACCTGGATGACCTGGGCATAGGCAGGAGCGCCGTCTTGCACTCGCTCTTTCCACGAGTCGAGATAGCCGTGCCATTCTGCAATCTGAGTCTGGGCAAAAGCCAGACACTCCGCAGGAGCCTGGTAGTCCCCAATGGCTGCGTCGATCGCTTCGATGGCTACCTTGGCGTCTGCAATAACCGGTTGCGCCATCTGTTTGTGAGCGTCCCAGCCCGCCGTGTTAATGGAGACAAACCGTGCGTCTGGGTTCTTGAACACCGACCAAGATCCTGTCGTGAAGTCCTGGAGTCGAGTCCCGATTGCCAGCACCACGTCGGCGTCCTCGGCTACCGCGTTGGCCGCCTCAGACCCGGTGGTTCCAATAGGCCCTGCATAGTTGGGATGGTCGTGCAACAAGGTTGCCTTGCCGGCAACAGTCTCTACCACCGGGATACCACGTCGCTCTGCAAAGTCGGTCAACTCTGCAACAGCGCCTGAGTAGTGAACCCCGCCCCCGGCGATGATCATTGGCTTCTTCGCCTTGACCAGCATCTCGGCCGCCGCGGCGACGTCGCGCGGGTCGGGACCGGGGCGACGCACATAGTGAACCTTTGGCTCAAAGAACCGGGCCGGGTAGTCGTAAGCCTCGGCCTGGATGTCCTGCGGCAACGCAAAGAATGCTGGGCCTCTGGTGGCGGGGTCAAGCATGACCGCCAACGCTTGTGGGAGCGACTGGATGATCTGTTCGGGGCGGCTGATGCGGTCCCAATAACGGGTCACTGGCTTGAAGGTGTCGGCCACTGTGATCGTCGGGTTGCCAAAGTTCTCAACCTGCTGCAGTACCGGGTCCACGATCCGGTGTTGGAAGGTGTCACCCGAGAACAGGAGCACCGGAATTCGGTTGGCGTGGGCGGCGGCAGCCGCGGTGACCATGTTCGTGCTGCCCGGACCGATCGAGGAAGTGGCGATCATGATCCGCCGCCCCCGCATCGCCTTGCCGTAGGCAACCGCGGCCAGCGCCATCGACTGCTCGTTGTGACCACGCCAGGTCGGCAGCTCGTCTTGAACCGGCTGCAACGCCTCGGCGAGACATGTGACATTGCCATGACCAAAGATGCCAAAAGCTCCGGCGAACACGCCGACTTCTTCGCCGTCAACCACGGTGTGCTGGGCCAGCAACCACTTGACGATTGCCTGCGCCGTTGTCAGTCGGATTGTTTCCATTAGACACTCCTCTGCCGGTTACCGGGCAGATAAGCCTGGATCCCCTGCTTGATGATTCCTTCTAGACCTGTTGCGATGTATGTGGCGCCCTTCTCCTGCCAGGCCGCGGCTGCGGTCCGCGTCCCCACGAAGATTCCCAGCGCCTTATCGGAAGCGACGACCGCCTCGGTCACCCGGTCCATGACCTTTACGACGTCGGGATGGCCCGGGTTACCGGGATGGCCGAGTGAGTGGGAAAGGTCGGTTGGTCCGATGAAGAGCACGTCGACGTCCTCGATAGCGGTGTAGTCCTCGATAGCCGCGGCCGCCGCGGCGGTTTCGATGTGAATAATCACCATCGTTTCCCGGTTGGCTCGCTGCGTGTAGTCACCGAGGGGTTCGGTGAGACCCCACCCGCCCTGTCTGCTCCCGGCCAGGCCACGTTCTCCTCGCGGCCCGTACTTCGCCGACTTCACGGCTTGCTCTGCTGCGGCGGCGGTATTCACCCATGGAACCTGAACCCCGTGAGCACCGGCGTCGAGAAAGCGAAGAATCACAGACGGCTGGTTTGTGCTGACCCTGGCAATGGGAGTCACACCATGCAGCTCACAGGCCCGACTCAGACCTTCGATATCACGAACCTCGAGCGACCCGTGTTCGCCGTCGAATATGAGGAAGTCCCAACCCTGCATAGCGACGAACTCGGCAAGGGTCGGCTCCGCCTGACGCATGAAGCATCCGTATACGGTCTCGCCGTTGCCGAGCTTCTGCTTGGTTAAATTTTCGAGCAGCATTGTTCCTCCGGGTCAGTCGATACGCAGACTGACGACGTCTTCCCACTTCTCTGATTCCCAGGACCGCACCATGGCTGCCGCAACCGATGCGGCCGAAAGAGCGTCACCGAAGTCGGGCTTGTTGGGGCGACCTTCGGCAACTGCCGTGACGAATTCCAACGCCTCGATGGTTTTGAGGTCTTCGTACCCGATGGAGTTGCCGCCACCTGGGACGAAATTGCCGTGGTGCTTGTACGCACCACCAGAGAGGACCTCGACAAACCCGTCCGTTGGTTGCTCTTCTGGCAGATACAGCGACAACTGGTTGAGCTTCTCGTGATCCCAATACGCGGCGCCCTTGGAACCATTCATCTCGAAGGCCATCTGGCTCTGCGGACCAAAGATGGAACGGTCGGCCTCGAGGGTCCCCCGAACGCCGCTCTCGAATTCGACGAGGGCTCCGACGTAATCCTCATTGGTCACGGTTCCGGTGGGGTCGCCGGGCTTGCCACGGTCATAGTGGGTGCCGGAACCCGGAGTCGGCAGGGGTCGCTCCTTGACGAAGATCTCTTTCGTGGATACAACCTTCTTGATCGGACCACACAGGTACTGCGCCATGTCGATGGCGTGGGACATGATGTCGGCGAGAGCTCCATAGCCGGCCTCGTCTTGCTTGAAGCGCCATGAAAGCAGGCCAAGACGGTCGCGCCCGTACATTGAGAAGAACCGACCCCGGTAGTGGGTGAGGTCGCCAAAGCGGCCCTCGTCGATGAGCTGCTTCGTGTACTGCACCATCGGCGCCCACCGGTAGTTGTAACCACATCCGGTGATGACACCGGCGTCGCGGGCGGCTTTCTCGATGGCCGCTGTGGCGGTCGGGGCAATGCCAACGGGCTTCTCGCACATGACGTGCTTGCCCGCGGCTGCGGCGGCGACAGCGATCTCTTCGTGCATTCCGGTGGGGGCGGTGCAATCGACCACATCGATATCGGCGCGCTCCAACAGCTCGCGCCAATCCGCAGTACCGGTCTCAAAGCCGAAGTTATCGACGGCCAGGTCGACCCGTTCCGGCACGTTGTCGGCAATCGCAACCAGCTTGGGCTCCAGCCCGGTCTCGGGGAAATACACGGGGATGTTGCGGTAGGCGCGGCTGTGCGCCTGACCCATCCACCCAAATCCGACGACACCGATGCCGATGGTTTTGCTCACTATTTCTCCTATCTCAGCTCCAGACCTCGGGGTTCACGAGGTGCTGGGGTCGGGTTCCGTTGCAAACCTGCATGACTTGTTCGAAGGCGGTGGTGAATATCTTTCGCTTGGCGCCTGCGGTGCCTGCAGCAACATGGGGGGTGACCACGACATCGACCCGGCGCAACAACGGGTGGTCGGGCGGAAGCGGTTCGGGATCGGTCACGTCGAGCCCGGCGCCAAAGAGATGGCCGGACTCAAGGGCAG
>JASJHC010000201.1:0-13707 GCA_033791245.1 Acidimicrobiia bacterium
GTACCTCGTCCATCCGCCACGACCGATTACGTTGCCACATCAGGTAAGAGGCGGCTCCGAGCGGAATCGGCAACAGGTACGTAATGGCGCGGAACACCAAGATGGCCGCAACAACCTGGGCCTTGGTGGCCTCGTCCAGACCGATCGTGAGTGCTGCCGCGTATCCGAGTTCAACGACACCAACACCACCTGGTGTTATCGGCAACGCCGATATCAAGCGCACGAACGAGAAGGCGGCGAGCACCTGGATCCACGAGAGTTCACCTTGGCTCACGCCGATGTGACGAAGCGTGATCAGCAGCACGACGTACAACGAGAGATGGCTGAGCAAGGTCGCCAGAGTCAGTTGTCGCCATCGATGCTGGAGGAGGCCGATCGTGTTGCTCCGGAACTCGGTAGCACGTTGGCTCCAACCCGACACAGGACCGCGGCGAAGAGAGCGCCGTATCCTCGACACAAAGCCTTCCAGCGCTGAACCAACCGAGCGGGCGAGTCGGTCGCTCTTGAGAATCATCCAAAGACTCACAGCGACTCCGACCAAAGCGGCAAGGCCCACGCCCGAGGCGGCGATCCATGCGCTTGACACCTCGCTCTCGATTGCAAGCAGGCCGAGGGCAGCGACGGGCATGCCAAGTTTCACAAAGTTGTTCCAAATGCCGGTCACCACCGCAGAGCGCGTGATGTCAGCCACCTTGAAGCCCCACGAGGTCAACATGGCGAGGGTGACGCCCACGCCGATTGCGGCACCGCCGGGCAGGGTGTTGGACACCGCGGTGGAGGATTGATTGACCACCGTCGCTTCGCGGATGCGCAAACCGGGGAGGGCAGCGACGAGGACGAACCAGTAGGTAGCCAGATTCCAAAATGCCACCAACGCAAGAGATACCGACTCGAGCCACGTGAGTGATCGGATGGTTGCCCATACCTCGCCGTAGTCGGCGATGCGAGGCATGACTCCGACAAAGATACCGACGACGACGATCAGTGAGATTGCTGATTGGATGATTCTTTTTGTCAGCGAAGGTGACAAGTCATCCGTGTTGGTGCTGCTGCTGGTCTCTGTATCGGGCACGTCTCAGGCCTCGGTTGAGCGCAAGATCCGACACTACACGCAGAGGTGGGATGGCTGCGGATCTGTCCAAGAAACTGGTCGCGAAACAAAACGAAAAGACGCGAAATCTAGTAACCAGTTTTGCTTGACCAGAGTGATTAGTCCTGGCTATCTTGCTCTTAGTCGTTGAGGCGGGAAACCGCAGTAGCGGCGCCGGGGTCCCGCAAGGGGTCACGGAGATCCGGAAGGGACATCGACCCGCAAGGGAAGGTGGCCACCCCGCAAGGGAAGTCCGGGGACGAGCCCCAGTGGTTCGACCCCACGGGCCCAGAACGGTCGGCCGGTTGAGGCTTCGGTTTCAGCAGGTATCTCAGTTGAGCCGAAAGGCTCCGACTGAGAAGGAAAACCCCGAGAGGGTGGAAGCTTCGGCCGAAACTCCCTCGGGGTTTCTCCATTTCCCGGCTAGTTGCGCCGAGTCCGGTGCGCACCTTCATGTCGATGATGTCGACCAAAGGTATCTTGCCTAGGCGCACTCGGTGGCGGTGATCGACGATCTCGGAGATCGGCCTCGGGGGATGAGGGAATTCTCAATCAAAGGACCCGAGCGGCAATCTCATCCGGGTCGGTACCCGTCTCTAGTCCCGCCAGGTCCACTGGCTGACGCCGCTGTTCGACCGAGACGGCGTATGATTGTTCCTATGGCATTTCCAGAGAGCATCCTCACCGACGACGAGACCATTGTCCGAAAGTTCCGACCCCATTGGAGGATGCTTGCGATCCCCGTGGTCTGGCTGATAGCAGCGATCGCCGCGATCTTTGTTGTGTTCCAAGTCATCGACGCCGAGGGTTGGGTAGCGACTGTGCTCGTTGCCCTGATCCTGCTGGCGTTGATTCCGTTGGCAGTCAACCCGCTCATCAAATGGTTCTTCACCACCTACGTACTCACCAGCGAACGTTTGGTCACCCGAACCGGGATGATCGCCCGCAGCGGCATCGAGCTGCCGTTGCAGAACATCAACAACGTTTTGTTCAACCAGAGCATCATCGAGCGCTTCCTCAAATCAGGGGATCTTCTCATCGAATCGGCGGGGGAGAGCGGCCAGAGCGAGTTCAGCAACATCCCTAACCCCGAGGAATTCCAATCGCTGCTCTATCGAACCAGAGAAGAGCAGTCTCGTAACACCGCTGCCGAAGAGTCAGCTATCGCAGCCGACATCACGAGGGATCCGACAGAGCAGCTCGAGAGGGCCGCTCGTCTTCACCAAGATGGCGTGCTCACCGACGCAGAGTTTGATGAGATGAAGCGTAAGATCCTGGGCGACCCCCAGTAAGTCGAGTCATTCGACATATCACCCTGTTCGGCGGATCCCTCAGCCTGTACATTGTGCAGTGAGGAGGACATATGTCTGCTGAGAAGCTTCGCGAATACCTCCTGACCAACGGTGTGCCCTACGAGGTGCATGAGCATCCGCTGGCCTACACGACCTCTCGGGTCGCTGAGGTGGAGCATGTCACTGGCAAGGAGATTGCCAAGCCGGTCATTCTGATGGCCGACGACCATTTTGTGATGGCGGTAGTCCCTGGCCACAAGCATGTCGATCTGGCCAAAGCCAGAGAAGCCTTTGGCTGTGAGGAGCTCAGGCTTGCGGAAGAGTCGGAGTTTGTGACAGCGTTCACAGATTGTGAACGCGGCGCAGAACCACCACTCGGACACTTGTATGGCATGAAGACGATCGTGGATCTGAGTTTGGATTCGCCACGGGTCACATTCCGCGGCGGCAGCCACACCCAGACCATCACGATGGGTCTTGAGGATTATCGAGTGGCGGCAAGAGCCGTTGTCGGTGACGTTGCTGCTGGACACTGATCGTTAGTCCAGGCTGAGAAGGCAACAGTTGCGGGCGGTGCGATTGATTTGACGCGTCAGTCGAATCGGGCGAACTTGGCGACGCACTCTATGTGGAACGTCTGCGGAAACATGTCCACCGGTGCCACCCATTCCAACTCGTAACCAAGTTCGTCGAGGATTGCAGTATCTCTGGCGAGGCTTGCTGGGTCACATGACACGTAAACGAGGGTGCGGGGTTCGGCCGCAGTGACCGCATCCACACCATCAACGCCCAAACCTTTACGAGGTGGGTCGGCAATGACAACGTCCCAGTACTCATCGATACCTTCGATGGCGTCTTCCATCGATGAACGTAGTATTCGATAGTCGGCAACGCCGGCACGATTGAGGTTGGATTGGAGATCCGCGGCGGCAGTCTTGTCTCGCTCGATCGCAACTACGCGTCCCGCCCCTTTCCCCACCGTGGCTGCAAAGAGGCCGCCACCGGCGTACGCATCGAGGAGTGTGTCGTCTTCCTTCACGCCTGCTGCTTCTGTGACGAGGCGGACTAGATGCTCCGCCCCGGCAGTGTTGTTCTGGAAGAAGGCTCTGCCGGTGATTCGAAACGGAATGCCTGCCACAGTTTCTTCGATGACCAGATCGCCATGGATGACTTCGAGTTCATCATCATCGCTGACAGCCACCGCACAGCCCCATGAGGACGCCTGAGGGGGCACATCGCCCTCGATAATCATCAGCACGCGACCCGTCGTCGTAGACGTACGCATCGTGAACGCCTTAACACCCGAGAGGTCCCCTAGATCGACGAGGAGGGCCGCCAGGTTGGGATGGAGGATCTGACACTCCGCAAGCGGAACGAGGTTACGTGACTTGCGTTGATGGAGGGCCGGGCGGCCGTCCTGCACTCGAAAGTCCATCCGGTTTCGGTATTGGAAGGGAGGCCCAACAGCCAAGGTGTCGTGGACCGGCGGGTCGGGGTGCCTGCCTAGATGAGTCATCTGTCCAATGACGATTGCCTTCTTCCACTCCAGCTGGGCGGCATAATCTCCGTGTTGCCACTGACATCCACCGCAGGTCCCAAAGTGACCGCACGGCGGTTGGACACGCTCCGCGGCAGCTTCCACGACCGTGGTCAGCTGAACCCTGCCCCACTTGGGTTTGTCGACCTCGACCCGGCCGCTGACCAACTCGCCCGGTAGAGCGCCGTCGATGAAGTAGGTCTTGCCGTCAAGCTTGGCAACGGCAGAACCGCCATGAGCCATGTCATCGGCGCGGAATTGCAGTTCTTCGATGACGATCTCCTTGTCGTGACACAGCAGGTGAGCGAGGGCCATCAGCTGCATTGACGGGAGACTACTCTCCCGTCAATGCATGCATTCCACCAGAGCTGGTTTTGGGTCGCAGTGTCGACCACAGGTGCTGTGGGGCTGTGGGGCTTTTTCCTTGGTCTGGCCAAGCGACCGGCGTCCCGGCTGTTCCTCAACGCCCGCTGGGTTGCCTTTGCCGCTATGGCTGTGCAGGTCAGCGCCGGCTTGATCCTCTACAGCAGGGGAGTGCGGCCCGGCAATGACTTTCACATCTTCTACGGCATCGTGATCGTTTTCACTTTTGCGTTCGCCTACATCTACCGGGCCGCCCTGGCCCGCCGTCCTGAGCTTGGGTACGGACTACTTCTGCTGTTCATCATGGGTCTCGGCTTCAGAGCTTGGTCGAACGTTTCCTGAGCCCGCATCGCTTGGCAAAGCCACCGGGCCCACCTCATGCGGTTACGATGCTCGCCAAACAAGGACAGGGAGGGCAAATGCTGCTCGAAGGAAAAAAGATTGTTGTCACCGGTGTTCTCACCGACGACTCCATTGCATTCCATGCGGCTCGGGTTGCCCAGGAGCAGGGCGCTGATGTCGTTCTCACCGGCTTTGGAAGGGCGCTCCGATTGACACAGCGGGCGGCGAAGCGATTGCCGGTGGTTCCCGATGTGCTTGAGCTCGACATCACGAGCGAAGAGGATATGGCCGCGGTTGTCGCCAATCTCGACGAGCGCTGGGGTGCCGTCGACGGTGCCGTTCACGCCATTGCCTATGCCCCTAATGATGCCTTGGGCGGCAACTTCATGACTACACCGGCCGAGAGTGCAGCCACGGCCTTCCTAACGTCAGCGTTCTCATACAAGACACTTGCCGCTGGTCTCCTCCCGCTGATGAAGAAGGCCGGAGGCGGATCTTTGGTCGCTTTGGACTTTGACAACACTCAGGCATGGCCACTGTACGACTGGATGGGTGTCTCTAAGGCCGCCCTGCAGGCTGTCACCCGTTATCTGGCGCGCGATCTTGGCCCGCACGACATCCGCGCCAACCTCGTTGCCGCCGGGCCGTTGGGGACGGTGGCGGCCAAGTCGATCCCTCACTTCGATCTCTTTGAGCGAGAGTGGGCGGTCCGAGCACCTCTGGGATGGGACGTTGACGACGCAGCCCCGGTTGGCGAAATGGTTGCTGTCTTGTTGTCCGACTGGTCACGGATGACGACTGGAGAGGTCGTACACGTTGACGGCGGGTTTCATGCCATTGCAGCTGGCGCGGAGCCTTCGTAGCGAACTCTGGCGACCTTGGGTAGCGAAACGGTGAAAGTGGCACCGCCACCCGCCGTGGGTTGGAACCACACGCGACCCCCAATGACCTCGGATAGGCCCCTGACGATCGACAACCCCAACCCGGTGCCACCAGCAGACCGGGTGTAGTGGGGGGCGAGCTGAGTGAACCGATCAAAGATGTGGTCGTGGAGTTCGTAGGGGATGCCCTCGCCGTGGTCGATCACCGATAGCCAAACCTCGTTGCCGTTGAGCATGGCGACTATGTCTATCGGGCTGCCCGGCGCATATTTCAGAGCATTGCCGACCAGGTTGACCAGGATGCGGTGCAGATGGTCGGGGTCCGTTTCAACCGAATCGACGCCTGGTCCAGTTTGGACATAGGTCACTTCAGCAGCATCTGGGATGTGAGCGACGGTGTCTTCGATGAAGTCTTGGAGATGTATCAGCTCGGGGCGCACCGGCAAGGCCTGGTTGTCGAGGCGGGAAACGACAAGGAGATCTTCAATGAGAGAGCGGAGCCGGTTGGCTTGCCGGCTTGCTGTATCGATCAGCTGTTGTGCGCTGGGATCAGGGTGGACCAACTGCGGCCTTTGTAGGGTGCTCAGAGATCCGATGATGGCGGTCAGTGGGGTACGCAGTTCGTGACTGACCACGCTGACGAAGTCCGTCTTGAGCTGCGCAAGCTCCATTGCCTTCTGGCTCGTTTCCTGGGCTTCTTCGTAGCGGGCAAGCTGGTTGAGCACCAAGGCTGAAGGACCGGCAAGGGACTCAAGCAATGCCAGGTCGTTGATGGTGAAATGACTGTCGCGCTTCTCGCCTGTTATCAGCACACCGATCGGCCGGTTTTCAATGCGGAGCGGTACCGCCGCGATCTCGTGGCTGCCCAACTCGAGCAGGAAGGCATCGGCCTCTTCTGCTTGCTCATCGAGGTTGTTGAATACAGCCGGTTCGCCGCTGGTGAAAACCTGTTGGGCGATGCTTGGCTCAGACAGCTTGAGTGAGTAGCCCTCGGCGCGCAGCGTCTGGCCGGCGACCCAGATCGGGGACATGACTTCGAGAGCTTCCTCGTCGCGTCGATACAACAGGACGACGCCGACCCTTGCCTCGAGAGCATTTGCTACCCGGCCGACTAGTTCCGGAAGAACCTCTGCGAGGTTGCTGCCGACCCCAATTGTCCGGGAAACGTCATAGAGACGCTGTAGTTCCTGCTCCTTCTCCGACAAGAAATGCTCACGTTCCTCGAAGGTGTGGACCCGCCGCGCCGCGACCTCTACGTGACGATGAAGGTTGCCGGCTCCGACCGCGACCAATGAAGCGGAGATGGCAAACGCGGCGGTACGCCACCCCCCGATGGTGGGGGGCAGGTCGGACTGGCTTGTGATGTAGGTGAAGGCGCCGGCAGCGGCGAGTGCGATACCGGCGACATATATCCCCCGCAGCGAGATAACTGCGGGCAGGATGATGGTTCCCAGCAGAGCGATAGCGACGACCGCCCCGTCACTTTCATAGCCGAGGATGGTGACGGCGATGATTCCGAGCGTCGCCCAAAAGAGAATTACCAGATCGGCGACGATTGAGCGGAGCACCCGTCCCCAGGGGGCGATGGTGAGCAACACCAATGCCGCTCCAAAAAACGGAACACTGTCAGACCAGAATGACTTGTCCGCTTGATTGCGGGCAACCACGATCACCACAAACGCCACCCATGACAGCAGCAGGGCGATATAGACCGCACGAACGCGATGTCGAATCGGTGGCATTTCTGTCGTCAAAAGGGGTCTTTCCCAGATTTATGTATGTTGTGCTCACGCCACGGTAACCTCTCACCATGGCTCGCGTGGTTTTACTGTTCGGCGGAAGGTCGGCGGAACATGAGGTTTCATGTTCGTCGGCAGTTGCTGTGCTGCAAGCACTTCGTGATGCTGGACATCAGGTTATCTCGGTCGGAATTGATCGTTCGGGATCATGGTTCCTCGCCGACGACAGCCGCCGTCCCATGGTTGCGGCCGGGCGTCCGGTTTCGTTCCGTGTGCCGGAGGGTCGCCTGATTGCCGACCGCGACGAGATTCTGTTCGATGTCGCTTTCCCGGTGTTGCACGGTCCCTACGGCGAGGACGGGACGATTCAGGGTGCTTTTGAGATGGCGAACACTCCCTACGTCGGCTGTGGTGTCACCGCATCGGCTTTGGCGATGGAGAAAGATTTCGCCAAGCAGGTGTTTAGTCAGCAGCGGATCCCGACTGCGCGCTGGGTTGCGGTCCACACCGACGACTTCGGCGATCCGACGTCGGTTGTCGAGCTGATCGTTCGCAGGCTTGGCTTGCCAGTCTTTGTGAAGCCGGCGGAGCTGGGGTCGTCGGTTGGTGTGGCCAAGGCAACCACCGATGCTGAGCTCAAAGATGCCATCAGTGATGCCCTCCGTTATGGCGAAAAGGCCATTGTCGAAGAATTCATCGACGGACGCGAAATCGAGGTAGCGGTGCTTGGAGGCCGCGCCTCGGTCCCCGGAGAAGTCGTTATCAAGACCGACTGGTACGACTACGAATCCAAGTACAACGATGAGTCAAGCGAATTTGTGGCTCCCGCTCGACTGACACCGCCGCAGTCAACAGTCGTTCGAGATCTTGCCGAGCGTGCCTTCCATGCCCTCGGATGCAAAGGGCTGGCGAGAGTGGACTTCTTCTTCGAAGAGAAGGGCCGAGGGTTTGTTATCAACGAGATCAACACCATGCCGGGCTTCACGTCGATCTCTGGCTTCCCGACCATGTGGCAGGCTAGCGGGATGACCTATGGCGAGCTCTGCGATGAGCTAGTTCAACTGGCGCTACGCGTCGAATAGCCTCGAGCAGCAGCTAGCGGGTGCGCTCTCGTTCAGAACCGAACGACCGGGCAGGTAAGGGTGCGAGTGATCCCCTCGACAGCCTGGATGCGGGCCACAACAAGCTTGCCCAATGAATCAACATCTTCAGCTTGCGTGTGGACAACCGCGTCGTATGGACCTGTAACGGCCTCGCTCTCGGTCACACCGGGAATCTCAGCGATTCGCTGGGCAACCTCGGCGGCTTTACCAACCTCGGTCTGGATCAGGACGTATGCCTCAACCATCGGGACCTCCTCATGCAGTCTCGCCTACTGTCGATGATACTCAGGAAGTCGGGGAGCGGCTACTGACCGTCGGCGCCGAAGCGAAGATTGCTGGCGACGAGGCTGCCATCCTTCTCGACGGCGTCGAAGACGAGCCGTTGTCCTTGCCGGAGCATACGAAACAGCGACCCCTCAAGAGAGCCGGGGCGGAGCATGATCTCTTCGCCAGTGCCGTCACGTCGGATGACGCCGATGCCGGTTGCAGGGTCGAACACTTTGACGACACCTTGCATACTTAGGCCTTTTCGACCTTCCCAGCTTTGATGCACGATGTACACACACGGATGCGCTTGCTGTTGCTTCCGTGACGAACCCGAACACGCTGAATGTTCGGCAGCCAGCGACGGCTGGTGCGCTTGTGTGAGAAACTGACTTGTTTGCCGACCCACGGCTCTTTGCCGCAGACCTCGCAACGATATGACATGTCGGAAAAACCTCCTGAGGCGGCGGGGGAGTGTACCAGCGTTTCGCCCGGTGGCGGAATGTAGCCGCCCGAATCGGGACGCAACAAACAGACCTCGGGGTTGAGATGCGCCGTAAGGATATCAAATGCTGATACTTTCTGGGTAATGACTGGTCGATCTCTCGCATATCTTTCAGGTGTCTCCACCGACTTGGTGAAGGGGATTGGCCCCCGCTCGGTCAAAAAGCTCAATGATGCCGGGATCGCTTCAGTGGCGGACCTGCTGCTTCACGTGCCGCGTCGCTACCTCGATAGATCGCAGCTGTTTGATCTTTCTGCGGTCCCGCTCAACGAAGAGGTGACTGTCGGAGGCACCGTGCTCAACGTTCGTAAGCGTCGTATCTCGAAGAATCGAACAATGATCGATGCCCAGATCACCGACGGCACCAATGTGATCACTGGGATTTGGTTCAATCCATATCTGAAGATTGCAGAAGGCGCTGAGGTGGCGCTTTCTGGCAAGGTCGAACGTTTCCGTGGTCGTTTGCAGATGAAGAGTCCTGACATGGATCGCCTCGATGCGGAGGACTCGTTGATCACAGGTCGTGTCGTCCCTATTCACCCGGCGGCGGGTGGGTTGACCTCTTCGAAGATGCGGGTATCGATCAGCAATGCCTTGCAGAGGTCACGGCCGGTAATCGACGTGTTGCCCGCGGCAATGTGTGCTCGCCATGGATTGATGAGCCGTGACCAAGCGCTGGCCTCGATCCATTTTCCTGAGACGAAGGCCGAGACCGAACCGGCGCGGCGCCGGCTTGTCTTCGACGAACTGTTCCGGCTCGAGGTGTCCCTTGCCCTTCGTAAACGGAATCAAATCGACAACGCGACCGGCGTTGCCCACGATCTGTCCGGGGAGATGGTCGGGGCATTTGTTGACGCGTTGCCCTATGCGCTGACTGGTGCTCAGGCCCGCTCGATAGACGAGATCCAAGCCGATATGGCTTCGCGGCATCCAATGCATCGGCTTCTCCAAGGAGAGGTCGGTTCTGGCAAGACTGTGGTCGCGGTGGCCGGTCTGCTCACCGGGGTCCAAAGTGGTTTCCAGGGTGCGGTGATGGCGCCGACCGAGGTATTGGCGGAGCAGCACTACCTTGGCATCCGCGATCTTCTTGTTGCCGCGGGTCTTGCTCCTCCAGAATCAGATCCTGCCGGCGGTGCCGGCACCGGGAGCCTTTTCGCATCAGGCGATCCCCAAGAGGGCGGCGTGAAGATGGCCCTACTCACCTCTAACAACGCTGAGGTCAACTTCCTACCCACAGGTGCAGCCAAGCGTGGTGATGTCATCGCCGCAATCGCGTCCGGTGAAATCGACATGGTCGTCGGTACCCATGCGCTCATTCAAGAAGGTGTCACCTTTGCCAAGCTGGGCGTGGCAGTCGTCGACGAGCAACACCGGTTTGGTGTCTATCAGCGAGTACAGCTGCGCGACAAAGCTGAGGACTACGACCCCGATCTGCTCATCATGACGGCAACTCCGATCCCGCGTACCTTGGCGATGACGTTGTATGGCGATCTCGACGTATCGGTGCTTGACGAGATGCCACCAGGGCGGATTCCGGTTCGCACCATCCACGTCTCGAAACAGCCGGACGCGCTCCGCGGCATCTACGACCTGGTTCGTACCGAGACAGAAGCTGGGCGCCAGGCATTTGTGGTGTGTCCACTGGTCGATGACAGCGACAAGCTGGAGGTGACCTCCGCTACCGCCGAGTTCAACCGCCTCCAGGGTGTGTTTCCGCACCTCACCCTTGGTCTCATCCACGGGCAACTGCGTCCGTCCGAGAAGGATGGGGTCATGCAGAGGTTCCGTGCCAACGAGATTGACGTGCTCGTGGCAACCACTGTCATTGAGGTTGGTATCGATATACCCAACGCCACAGTGATGATTATCGAAGACGCTGATCGTTTCGGACTGAGCCAGCTTCACCAGCTGCGAGGGCGGGTTGGTCGCGGCGCCGACGCGGCAACGTGCGTGCTTGTTGCCGACCCCACGACCGCCGATGGCGAGGAGCGGATCGCGGCGATGATCGCCACCACCGACGGTTTCCGTCTTGCTGAGGAAGATCTCCGGATCCGCGGTCAGGGGACCGTCTTTGGTGCCAAACAGGCCGGAACCAAGGATCTCAAGCTTGCCGATATCCTGCGTGATGCAGAGCTCCTCATCAAGGCACGTGACGAGGCATTTTCGCTTGTCGCCGGAGATCCCAACCTTGACGAGCATCAGCTGATTAAAGACGAGGTGATTGCATTGTTGGGTGACGATGTCGAATGGTTGTTCCGGTCATGAGGATCATCGCGGGATCTGCCCGCAGTCGTCGTCTGGTCGCCCCGCCGGGCACAACGACCCGCCCCATGACCGACCGGGTCCGTGAGTCGCTGTTTTCGTCGATCTCGGCCTGGCTACCGCAGGGTGTTGTCCTCGATCTGTATGCGGGCACCGGATCGATGGGTCTGGAAGCACTGAGTCGGGGTGCCGCCGCGGTCACCTTTGTCGAAAGGGACCGTGAAGCTCTCTCTGCTCTGCGAACCAACGTCGAAGCGATCGGGCTCGGCGGTCGGGTCATCGCTGGTGATGTCGATCGCTTTTTGGAGCGAGCTAGAGAACCGGTAGACGTGGCATTCGTTGACCCCCCGTATGCTGTGGCGCTACCGTCGCTCCTGGAGACGATGAAGAAACTGTCTCCACTGTTGGCGCATGACGGCATCGCAATCGTGCATCGGCGATCGGGCGAAGATCCACCCGAGTCGATTGCAGATTTGGTTCTCGTCGATGAGCGTAGGTATGGAAGCGCCGCGTTGTGGCGCTACGCAAAGGAGCAAATGTGATTGCGGCGCTGGTACCGGGGAGCTTTGACCCCCCGACAAACGGACACCTCGATGTAATCGAGCGATGTGCTGGTCTATTCGATAGCGTTCTCGTAGCGGTGATCCGCAACCCAACCAAGGCACCGATGTTTACCAGCGACGAGCGGATCGAGATGTTGACTGCATGCACTTCAGCATGGGACAACGTTGAAATCGGTAGCTTCTCCGGCCTGCTTGTCGACTATGCGGAGCAGCAGAACATTGACGTAATTGTCAAAGGTCTCCGGGCGATGACTGACTTCGATTATGAGTTCCAAATGTCTCAGATGAATCGGCATCTTTCTGGAATTGTGACGCTTTTTGTCGCGACCAAGGCAGAATACGGGTACTTGTCATCTTCTTTGGTGAAACAAGTTGCGGGATTGGGTGGCGCCATTGACAAGCTGGTGCCACCGTTGGTCGCCGCAGCGATAGAAGAACGGGTGTCACATGACTGACAATCCACAAAACGAACCACCCCCGATTCCCGGGCATGTGCTTGATCTTGTAGAGCAATCGCAGGCTGACACGCGGGCAGCTCTCGACCAGCTGATCCTCGAGGTTGAAGCCGCCAAGAACGTTCCGCTGTCCAACAGCGTGATGCTGCCACGCGAGGAGTTCATCGAGAGAATGCGGTCGATCCGCTCGACTGTCGATCGCATGCTCGGCGAAGCCGTGGATGGCCTCCCCGAGGAATTGCGGGCGGCAAGATGGATGGTTCGGGAACGCGAAGCGTATATCGCCAGAACCAACGAGAGCGCTCGCGAAGTGGTTGAGAAAGCCAAGCACCGCAGCGAGCAGCTGGTTTCGGAGAGCTATATCGTGAGCGAGGCTGTCGAAGAGGCCAACACGCTGATCCGTCATTCCGAAAAGGAGGCGGAGCGAATTCGTCTCGAGGCTGAGGACGGAGCCGAGCGGTCGCTTTCGGAGGCAGAGGCAGTTCTTGGCGAACTGCTTCGATTCGTCCATGAATCACGGGCGGCCCTCCA
This sequence comes from Acidimicrobiia bacterium, assembly GCA_033791245.1. Classification (GTDB taxonomy): domain Bacteria; phylum Actinomycetota; class Acidimicrobiia; order Spongiisociales; family UBA5794; genus JAAETI01. The sequence continues at coordinate 12,928 of JASJHC010000201.1, forward strand.
CGAGCCACTCCCGCCCGCCGACGACGTGCCTCTCTCGCAGTAGATTCAGGGTTATGAGCAATCCGTTCGTTTTTCATATCGCCGACCTGCGCTCGGGTAGAGCCGAGCCGAGGGACATCACCGCCGAGGTTTCTGTCGATTGGCGTGTTGAGCTTTCCCGGGTGCTCCCCGAGCCACCGCTTCGGTTTACTTTCGGGCTTTCGCCCATCGGCGGGGGCATCGCCATCCTTGGCGATATCGAGGCGACAGTTGTCCACACCTGTCATCGCTGTCTCGATGAATGGGAAGACGACGTCGTGCGCGACGTTGCTCAGATGATCACCACTGACGGTGACGAAGACGACGATTACCTACTGGAAGGCGATGAATACGACTTCGAGATCATGGTTCGTGATGAGCTGCTGTTGAACCTTCCGATCAGCCCATTGTGCGCCCCTGAGTGCGAGGGACTTGTTGCGGAGGCCGGAAGCGGCTTGAATACAGACCTCTCCGAAGACGAGGTGAATGAACGTTCGCCTTTTTCGGTTCTCAAAGATCTGTTGGATACAGGGGACTAGCCCCTGCTGAACACAGGGGTTCAGACCCCAAGAACGAGGCTCCCATGGCGGTCCCAAAGAAGAAGATGTCGCGCTCCCGCACCCGGCGGCGCAAGGCTGGTTGGAAAGTAAGTGCCCCGGCCACAGTCGCTTGTCAGCGCTGCGGCGAGCAGCACCTGCCTCACCGCTTGTGCAACAACTGCGGTACATACGACGGGCGCGAAGTCGTCGACGTAAGCTAACC
>JASJHC010000202.1:0-5388 GCA_033791245.1 Acidimicrobiia bacterium
CGCTGAAGCGACTGCGACACTCGAGCGGATTCATAGTGCCGACCCTATCAGTGCGTGGGATCTCGATTCTCAATACGACTAGCAAACCGTCGATAATCGGGACATGAGGAGAACTTTTCCGGCCATCCTGATGCTCTTGATGCTCGCAGCTTGCGGAGGAGCTGCGACACCATCGACCACGGTGACGGCAGCCGAAACCACAACACCGCAGGCCACAAACACGGCACCGACGACCACGACAACAACGGTACCGACGACTACCACAGCTGCACCCACAACACCCACCACCACTGTTACGACGTCGACCACAACAACAACGGCCGCGCCTGCCGTCACCACGACCACCACAACCACGGCTCCAACGACCACCACGACCACGACAGCTGCACCCACAACCACAACAACAGTGGCGGTCGACTACGTAGCTCTTGGTAATGAACTCGCCACCACCCTGGGGTGCCGCAACTGCCACTCGACCGATGGCTCGGTCGGGCTCGGCCCCTCATGGGCAGGGTTGGCCGGCTCGGCAGTGACATTGACCGACGGATCTACTGTGACTGCATCAGCCGCCTACATCGAGGAATCCATACGATTCCCCGACAACAAGGTTGTCGAAGGGTTTAACCCAGGCGTCATGCAGACCGGTTACGACAGCCTCAGCGCTGCAGAGATCAAGTCGCTGGTCGCCTACGTATCCTCACGCTGAGACCGCCGGACATTGACCGTCAGGCTGGTTCATTGTACTTCTTGGCGTGCTCTTCGGCCGCGCTGGCCATCCAGTCATCACGTTCGATTCGACCCTTGAATGCGTCGAGTGCCGCGGTGACAAACATGATGTCATCCGCTTGGAAGTTGGCGATCTGCCGGAAGCTCGTAATCCCAAGACCCTTCAGCGTCCCCTCCAGCTTGGGGCCGATCCCGTGCACCTTCTTGAGGTCGTCGTCGGCTACTGGACCGTCTCCAGCAGTACGGGCCGCAATCTCGGCAATCCTGGACAGACCTTCTTCTTGGGTCGGCTCGGCGGTGACGGCCGATGCTACAAGTGGCGCAACGACCTCGGGCTCGCGCTCGACAACCGCGGGCGGCTCGGGTGCGCTTTGCGCAGCAGATTCCAGGTCGGCACGAAGAAGCGCAATGTCATCGTCACGACTCGCAATGTCGGCTTCCAGTGCTGCCAGCCGATCGGTCAAGGCCTCATGCTCCCCACCCGCCATTGCCAGGTCGTTTTCGAGCTTGCTGATCCGTGTCGTCAATCCGTCACGTTCGGTGCCACATGCGGCCAACTCCTCTTTGAGCCTGCCCAACTCGGCGTGGACGTCCCCAGCGGCAGCCAACTGGGCTTCAAGATCGCTCTTACCTACGAGTTCGGCGGTCAGGCGCTCGATTTCAGCGTCCTTCTCTGCGCTAGCTGCAAGATCGGCTTCTCTGGTTCCGACGGATACCTGGGCTTCCTCAACTTCTGTGGTGAGTTGAGCGACTTTCGCTCGTTCTCCTTTGAGATCGAGATGGACCTCGTCGAGATTCTTGTTGCTTTGGCCGAGCCGACTCTCCGCCTTCTTGGTGAGCTCGCGCTGTTCGGCGAGTTCGGCTTCATAGCTAGTGGCGATGGTGCCCTTTTGCAGCCAGCGGCCAAAGATCCACCCGATGGCCAGGCCAATCAGGGTTGCAATCAGCATAAAAATCACGATCTCGCCTGCTGCCCAACCAACTCCGTCGAACATCTATCCGTCTCCTTCTTGAATCACGAATTCAATTCTCCGATTTTGCGCACGACCCTCGGGGGTTGAGTTATCGCCAATGGGATCCTCCGCACCGTAGCCAACCGCCGAGAGGCGATCGGCGTCAATACCGCCCGCTATCAGATATGCCACTACTGCCTCGGCACGCTCCTGCGAAAGCAGCAGGTTCGCGTCGGGGTCACCTTCATTATCGGTGTAGCCCACCACGATCACCACGGCCCCCTGGTTCTCTTCGAGGACGGCGACAGCTGAATCGAGTTGCTCAATCCCCTCGGGAGACAGCTCCGACCCGTTTGAGGCAAAGGTTGTGCTGCCTTCAAGAAGGTTGGTGAGTCGGAGAGCGACGGCGGCAGGGTTGACCTGCACGTTGGTTGCCACCTCAAGCTGGCCGGCGACAACTTCGCGAGCCAGAACGTCGACGGCGCCGGCGAGATCCGAATCCAATGCCAGGCCGGTGATGGTGACCTCGCCGTCGGCGATATCAATCGTCCACGGGTCGAGCCGGGTGACGATGTCGAGTAGTCCGTCGATGATCTCCAGCCACATCGACCCGGCGACCTCGCCGACGTCAAGGGCGTTCACAATCGTCTTTCCTTCGTGAAGCCGCTGGGCGGCTTCAGCGATTTGGTCGTACGTCTCTTGGCTCGGGACGACACCGTCGAGAGTCACGACGCCGGTAGATCCGGCTGCGGAAAACGTTGGCGACGGGAGAACGGCGATGGTGAGGTCGGACGTCACCGGGAGGGCCGCGTCAAGAACGAGCTCGATCTCTTGGAGCATTCGAGTGCGGACCGCCTCCGAAATGACTACACCCGTGATGTCAAAGCCTTCATCGGTTGCGGTGAACCCCCCAGAACGGAGATCGCCGATATGCGGGAAGACATCTCTGATTCGACCCATCCAGGGCGGCATCTCCACACCTTCGGAAACTGTGAGGCCGTTTACAACACGCCCGGTGCCAAACTGTGCTTCGGCGGCCTCATTCAATTCGGTTTCGACATCGATGTTGGGAACCGCACCACGCAGCGAGACTGCATCACCGATGACCCTGACCGACACTTCCGGGTCACGAACCACTGCGGGCGGGGGTTCCACAATTGCGAGGTCGCTAACGACGGCCCGAACCCCAGGAACGGCGTCAATTGACTCGACGATTTCGCTGGCAAGGTCTTCGGAAACAACCGATCCGATGAGTCGAGCATCCCGCCCCGAAACATCTACCGCAACGTCGTAGCCGGCTTCGGCAAGGCTGGCGCGGGAGTGCTGGAGAAGGGTTGTCTCGGCGTTGCCGATTCCCCAGACAAGCGCAAACAAGATGAAAACTACCCATAGCGCCAGTAGCCATAAGATTGACTTTGGTATTGCAGCGCTTTTTGCGATGTCGTCCTGCACCAATTCCGCTCCTACCGAGTCAGCCTGCTTCCGCAGTCTGGCTCACTAAAAATAGCCGTGAAGGACCATATCCGCCACCCAGAGTATGGGTATTCACAAGAAAGTCGGAATATGACAACCCTAGACTCAAGTTATACATTGTGTGTATACTCAACCTGATTCTACAAACAAGCTAAACCCCTTTCTTTCGGGTGTAACAGAGGAGAAACGACAATGGCAAGAGCGGTAGGCATCGATCTTGGTACAACTAACTCAGTGGTTGCGGTACTTGACGGCAGTGACCCTCAGGTAATCGCCAACGCTGAAGGACAGCGCACTACCCCATCGGTGGTCGCATTCGCCAAGAATGGCGACGTGCTGGTTGGGGAACAGGCCAAACGTCAGGCCATTACCAACCCGGACCGCACTGTGCGCTCCGTCAAGCGTCACATGGGCACCGATTGGTCGGTTGATATCGACGGCAAGGCTTACACCTCGCAAGAAATCTCCGCCCGCATCTTGATGAAGCTCAAGCGCGACGCCGAGACCTATCTCGGCGAGACCGTCACCGAGGCCGTCATTACAGTCCCCGCCTATTTCGGCGATGCGCAGCGCCAGGCCACCAAGGAAGCCGGCCAGATTGCCGGTCTCGAGGTTCTACGTATCGTCAATGAGCCAACCGCGGCATCGCTTGCCTACGGAATGGACAAGAAGGACGACCACCTGATCCTCGTCTATGACCTGGGTGGCGGCACGTTCGACGTCTCCGTACTGGAGATCGGCGAAGGCGTATTCGAAGTCAAGTCAACTAGTGGCGACACCAACCTCGGTGGCGACGACTGGGACGATCGGGTCATGGATTGGCTCGTCAAGGAATTCAAGAACGATCACGGTGTCGACCTTTCGGCTGATCCAATGGCGCTCACCCGGCTCAAAGAAGCTGCGGAAAAGGCCAAGATCGAATTGTCGTCTGTCTCCGAGACCGAGGTCAATCTCCCCTTCATCACAGCAACTGATGCCGGACCGATTCACCTACTCAAGACCCTCACCAGGTCCGAGTTCCGCAAACTGACCGACGATCTCGCCGAGCGCACCCGTGCGCCATTCCTGCAGGCAGTCAAGGATGCCGGCGTGACCGTCGACCAGATCGAGCACGTCATCCTCGTTGGCGGATCAACTCGGATGCCTGCGGTGCAGGAACTGGTCAAGGAAGTCGCCGGCAAGGACCCTCACCAGGGCGTCAACCCCGACGAGGTCGTCGCCCTCGGCGCGGCTGTTCAGGCGGGTGTCCTCAAGGGTGACGTGAGCGGAATCCTGCTCCTCGATGTGACCCCGCTGACCCTCGGCGTCGAAACCGAAGGTGGCGTCTTCACCAAGATGATCGAAAGGAACACAACAATCCCGACCCGCCGCAGCGAGATCTTTACAACGGCTGCCGACAATCAGCCCGAGGTCGAGATCCACGTCATGCAGGGCGAACGTGCCATGGCATCCGACAACAAGTCACTGGGACGCTTCAAGCTGCCGGGGATCGCTCCGTCACAACGTGGTGTTCCCCAAATCGAGGTGACGTTCGACATCGACGCCAACGGCATCGTGTCGGTTTCAGCAAAAGACCTCGGGACCGGCAAGAGCCAGCAGGTCACTATCACCGGCGGAACCGCCCTCGCCCAAGACGAGATCGACCGGATGGTCGGTGATGCTGAGGATCATGCCAACGACGACACCGAGCGTCGCTCTCTCGCTGAGGCTCGCAACCAAGCCGACCACACTGCGTATCAAACCGACAACATGCTCGAAGAGCATGGCGACAAGCTGACCGATGAGGAAAAGGCTCCGATCACCGACAAGGTTGCAGAGTTGCGCAAGCTGCTTGCCGAGCAGGCGGGCCCTGAGGACCTCAACCGGGTCCGCGAAGAGGTCCTCAAGGTCTCACAAATCCTTGGTCAGAAGATCTACGAGGCATCAGCGGCGGAGAACGCCGAAGCTGAAACCGACGAGACTCCCGACAGTGACGACGTCGTCGAGGCCGAAATTGTCGACGAAGGCAAAGAGGCATAGTGGACGAGCAGGTCATTCCCGGCGACGAGACCTCCGAGGACCTCAGCGTCCCGGAGCTCGTCGCCGTGGACGAATTAGTAGAGATACTTGACTCGGAACCGGTCGAGGAGGCCAAACCGACGGCGGTGGTTGAGCTTCCCGAGGATCCCGCTGAAGCCGTGCCCGTTTTGCTGGCCGCCCTGGGACAGGCCCAAGCCGAGACCCATGCGTACTTGGA
>JASJHC010000203.1:0-5558 GCA_033791245.1 Acidimicrobiia bacterium
GCAACCAGACCCGCCATGATCAACAAGATCAGTCCGGTGGGCAACAGGACGGCCAACAGCACTAGCAGCCTGCTGCCAGAGGAAGTTGAGCGACGGGTAGCTGAGGTGGTCACCGGCGAGAGGCTAGCTCAGCGAGCGTTATCTGCGACTCAAGCGTCGGTGTTACGGGCAAGCTCAAGAACGACGTCCAATTCCAGAGGCTCGCCATCTCTGTCCCACCAGCGCGCTTCGCATTGGTGGCAAGAACAGAAATTGACCTCGGTTCCGTCGGGCAAGGTCAGCTCAATCTGGATAACGTTGTTTGCTCCACAGTCGGCACACTGCAGTGGTGCCGCCGGGACGCCTCTTCTCCTACTCATACGCATAATCGTAGCCGCCTCAGACCCGCCCACCGGCGGATTTCGCGTTTTCAGGCCATTTCCGGAATCTCGTCGAGCTTGCCGACATAGCGAGACCTTCGCTTGCCCTTCTCCCACCAGTAGGCATACCAGTAAGGACCGTGAGGACATTGGGTGCACGAGTCCTTGCCACACTTGACCATTTGCCGACGCAACTTGACTTCCGGCTCATTCTCTGCCGAGAAGACACCACGGTTCTCCAGGCGGGCCCGAGCCAAGATCAACAGACGGCGCAGCTCTGGCTCCTCCATCTCACGAATCGCCTCGAGCACATCACGGTCTATCGGCATTCGTACAACACCCTCTTAGGCCGGGACCGCAAAAAGGCGAGCCATCGGAGAACGCTTGTCGATCAGAGTCCAGCCGACTGGGGCACCAAGACGTGCCGCGTGTGCAGAACACAACAGATAGCCGGTTCCCGGTTCGGGTGCGGTATCGATATCGCTGATCCACATGCAGCGATCCGGATAGTCAAACGACATCACCGAGTCGGCGGGGGAAGTGCATCTTGTACATCTGTAACTCATCAGATTCGAGACGCTAGTGCGCCAAGTCCGATCGTTGGTGGATCTCGGTTCAGAGACCGACGCGAGCCAGGGCGCGACGAAGCGAGCTTCGACGCAGCTGCCCCGCGAATTGTGCAACGCATGCACCAGATTCATCGATGACCAAAGTGAGTGGAACCCCAATAACACCGACCCGTTCCTGGAGTTCAGACTCGAGCTCATAGGTCACCTCGCGCAATGGAACATCCATCGTGCGAGCCACGGCAAGAGCGTCTTTGCATCGATGACAGTCGGTCGAGGTGAACATGACCAGACCCGAGGGCAACCCGAGACCAGTCGCGACAACCAGCGGGTGATAGGTCGTGTTACGCCGCGAAAAATAGGCAGCGGCGCCAGCGGTGCCTAACACCGCCATCACAACACCTGTCCCTACTACCGGGTCAGCCACCAACGACCGTCCCGGCGACAAACATGATACCTGTGGGCGACTCGACGCTCCATGAGATCGAAACCGGAACCGATGACTCCACCAGGTAGCCGGCAACGGACAAGTCGTATCCCAGCGGCACCCCCAGCACCGACCCGGGAGGAACCGACTGCTTGGAAACGGGGTGGGCAAAGGCGCCAAGCGGCTGCAATGTGACTGTGGCTGCGTCGGCACCGGTGTTGAGAATCCAGATGGTGGATTCGCCGCCGGCAACACCCTGCAGCCCGGGGAGAAGCCATTGGGTGGCCGGAGACGACACACCGATAGTCCCGGCGATACGGTCCCCCCGGATAGACTCGGCGTCATCGATGACACCCTCTTCCCCGGTTGCCTCGAAAACGGCCAGCGACTCTTCCGCAAGGACCACCGCAGCCAGCGGAGCCGCCGACCGAACGCGAACGCCCATTGCCCCATCGGCAAGATCACCCAAGTCGACCCGACGCGGAATAAACGGATCGACGATGACTTCGCGGGCGTCGATGGTGGCTCCCTGGTCGGAGTAGACGTCGATAACCGCGGTCACCGCGACCTCACTCCTGTTGGTCAGCATCAACGACGGTGCGAAGTCCCGCGAGATGGTGGCCACCGGGAACTCCCAGTTGGTCGCAGGGGCGACGCCGGGCCAACTCGCCTCATCGGTTGTTCCGGCAACCACAAGCGAGGGGATGACAATGCCATCGCTCGAGGTGAAAATCAACGAGTGGTCGTCGAGAAGTGGAACGAGGGCGTTGAGGCCTACGTCCTGCCAAGTACGACCCGCAACGTCCAGGTTCTGCAGGTCAATCAGCCCAGTCTCACCAGATTCACTGATACCGCTGACGCTCACCTTGGCCAATTCAGGGAACGGGTTGAACAGACGGAGCGTCAGATTTCGGCCTTCCCTCGTCGTTCCGCCGGGGAGTTCCCAAACCTTTGGGATGCGGGCGACGCAGGCGTCCCCGGTCAACAACTCGTTACTGACTTCCACGACGGCGGCAGCGGCCGGCCCATCGCTGAACTCAAGAAATAGTGGCGTGTCGCCTCGTCTGACGATCTCACCGACCGGGATAGCAAGGGCCCCGGCCTGCCCGATGGAGTACTCCGCCACATCGGGATCTTCGCCGGCGATCTGCTGTGGCACGGTGAGCTCAGCTGACACCGGCACGGTCGCTGCGATCATCACGGTCGAATCTCGCAGCGCACCACTGGCTACCCACGGGCAATACCAGACACTCGCAGTTGCAAGAGCAACCGACTCCCTCTCTTGCGGTCCAGCAAAATCGGGACCCTCCGCGGCTGGTGGCGCATCGAGCAGCAGCGCCGCATACACCGCGGCGGCAGCGAGGGCTAGGCCAAGAACCCGCTTCATCGCTGCCTCCTAGCAAATGCGGAGAAGAGCAGCAGCACGGCAAACAACCCTGCGGCGACATATGCCTGGGTCCGTCGTGTTTCGATCGGATCGAACTCGGCAACGCCACTTGCGGCGGAGACTTCATTGCCCCACTCCGATTGTGACCACGGATCGGCGCCCCACCTCGAGTTGGCGGCTTCGGCAAGGAAAACCCGCTCCCCCGAAACGGCCTCTCCGACATAGCCGGTTCCGTCCCTGGTCCACAGCTCGCCACCAGCAGCGACTGCCCGCACTGGGTTCTCGCTGTCGACAAGGAAGGTGGGACGTTTTGCGCCGCCCAGAGAAATCAGGTCTAGCTGTCCGTCGAAGACAGGTTCCAGCGGAGTATCTCCAGTAACAACCACCCAGCGGATACCGAAAGCGGCAAGGGCCGACCCTGCCCTTGACTCTTCACCCTCGATAAGGGCGAAGAGCAAGTCTTCGAGAGCGAGGTCTGCGGAACTCGCGTCAGGCAGCGTCGCCTCCCACAAGCGTGGCAGGGGCGCCGAAACCACGCGGTATGCAGCACCCCTCACGACCCGCGACTCGCCCGGCAAAGTCGCCTCTGGGCCAACGAGAAGAATCCGTGAAGAACTGGCGTCGCCATCGGCGGCAGTCGTAAAGCGAAGCGGATCGGTGAACTGATCGGAAGGCAGAGCAGCCCGGCCTCCATACAACGGGAATATCGTGGTGGCAACGAGGACAGCCGCGGCTACTGCACCAACGCCACCGACCATCCGGCGCCATCCGTGGACCTTGGACGAGCGGAGCGAATCAAGCACGCCGCCAACAACAAAAGCGGTTCCCAGTGCCACGATCACCAAACCAGATACCGCCACTTCGCGGCCCAAGCCCAGGTCATGACCCCTGGCAAGCACCGCTCCCGAGCCGACGAAAACACCGCCAAGCACCACCGCGTCGAGCCGCCGTCCCGGTGCCGCTACCAATCCAGCCACAAACGCGACGGCCACTGCCAGCAGCGGAACTAGCGCGGGAACCCAGAATTCTGACCCAGTGGTCAGGTAGACCTCGAGGTCTACGATCGCCACCCAAGGCAACAAGATCGGCACGGCCAGCGCGGTTCCCAGTAGTGCGACGAGCAGCGCTCGCCACGATTGCCCATCGGTAGGACGGAGCAACGCACGTACTGCTAGTACCAGTGCCGGGACGACCAGCAATGGAGGCGCCACCAAACCAAGCAGGCCGATTACCCAACCGGCTGCGGCCACACGACCTACCTTGCGGGTCCAGCTCCAGGGCAATCGTGTCGACGCCACCCGAATCGCCCATGGCAGTATCCCTAGACCAAGAAGCTGACCGATGGCAGTCCGGTCACCGATCGCCTGTGTGGCGGGTCCGGCAACCAGGACAATTCCTGCAGCCCACCCCGCGATAACCTCAATGCCCCACGTCCGCAGCAACCTGATCGTGCCCCATATCCCTCCGACCACCGCGGCCAGGCTCAGCAGCCATGCGCTGCGTTCGGGTGAGTCGAAGAACACCGACTGCACGATGCCAACAACCCCAAACAAAGGGGGTAGCTGCTCTACCGAGCCAAAGCCGGCTGGGTTCCAGCCACCCGCATAGGCCCCAACAACCGCCGCCCCGGATTCGGGGAGCGGCATGCTGTAGCCGACGGCTGGCCAACCAACTGACCACAGCGCCCTGACTGCGAGCAACGACGTCGCGACCGTGAGCACACCAACGATGAAGGCGGGCTGACGAAGGTCATTGCCGATCGAGGCAACACTCAGCCCATCACTGCGATCGAGACGGGCCCGCAGTCTGTCGCCGATTTCGCTGCCCAGTGCTGAGATCCGAGCGGAGCCACGCATCTGAAATCGGAATAGCTCGGCATCGCCAAACGCCTTACCTTTTCTGGCGGACGCACGCTCCCGGAGCAGCGAAGGCAGGTGCCAGATGTTCCACAGCCATGCCCGCACAAAATCGAACAACGTCCATCGACCCAGAAAGGGACTCACGATGGCTTCCAGCAACCCGATCATGAAGCGAATTGGAATCGCCCACAACAAGGTGAGCAGGCTGTAGACCTTCAACATTGCACGGGTACGGCCCGCACCCTCACGCCACTCGGTCGCTCGGAAGCGGTCGGCAGGGAACAGCACCTCGGAGGAAGGAACCACAACCACGCGGGCTCCGCGCAACCTGGCTCGCTGGCAGATATCAATGGCCGCAGCTTCAGGAGTCATCTTCGGATCCGGTCCGCCAACACCGCGGGCGAGGTCGCGCCGAATCAGCATCGAGACACCGGCAACGGCTGCGACGTCACGGACCACGTCGTATTGGCCGGCATCAATCTCGTCCTCATCGAGGCCGAGGTAGGGCACGTCAAAGACATCGGTGGCGATACCAACGGCGATCAGCCGTTCGGGATCTTCGATATGAACTAGCTTCGACCCAGCAACTGCCGCGTCGGCCCGACCCGACTCGTCAACAAGCGCCTGTAACGCGTCCGGCCGGGGCAAGGCACCCGCATAGAGGAGCCAGAGGTGAGTAATCGACGAATCGATTGAGCCGAGCAGGTTGGGCACCGAACCCATCCAGCCAACCCCTGCTGTGTCGGCGGCTTGGCGTCCCGCTGCCCCCGAACCCACAACCACAATCCGATCGGTGTCGTAGACTTGGGCACGAATCCGGGCAATCGACTCTGCAACGTCGGTGCTGTCGTGCGCAAGCACGGCTGCAACGATTTTGGGGGTTGGGTTGCCTGGGGCTGACATTGGCCGCATTCTGGAGTCGTGACCGATCTATCGCAATATTGACGTAGTGGTGCTTTG
>JASJHC010000204.1:0-5029 GCA_033791245.1 Acidimicrobiia bacterium
TCTGCGTTAACGGAGACCCGCATGGCAGCCTCCTCGCTGGCGGTCGTATTGGGGATAGGCGCCATGGTGGGGATCCGATTGATGTCGTCGATCACCCATGCAAACGAATCGGTGTCCGTACCGCCCTGCCCGTCAGAAACCGTCACAATCGTAGAGAACGGAGACGAGGCTGCGGCCGTATAACCGATCGTCCCGGATATTGTCCCGGAGTTCGAGTCGATAGAGATTCCTTGGGGAAGTCCCGTGGCGCTGAAGCTGAGGTCGTCATCATCGGGGTCGCTGGCGCTCACCGCAAAGCTGACGGTATCGGCCTCCGTATCAGCACGATCCGGTAGCGAGGCAGTGAACGCGGGGCTGGTGTTTGTTGACATCGCCACCTGGACGTTGTCAATGAAGAAATACCCACCGAACTCGCCGTCTCCGAAGAACCCGACCTTGAGAGCGGCTCCTGCATATGAGGACAGATCAAGACTCTGCGCCACATTGCCTGCATCCTCGGTATTGAGCTGGTAGCTGGCGACCGTGCTCCACGACCAACCGTCACTTGACACACGAACCAGCAGGCGACCATCACTGCCACCGTCGAGCTGCCGACGGAACGAGAACGTGAGAGTTGCCGCGGTTGAGCCGGACAAACCTACTTCGCGATAAGCACCACGCCCGGTGACGTCGTTGGGCCCGATACGCAGACAATTGGTCGCCACGCAGTGGGTATCGGAAACAACCTGGAACTCACCCGTTGTCGGGCCATTAGTCAACGGAGCTTCGAGCCAAATGCTCTGCCAAGCGACCGAACCATCGTCCCCTGAATAGCTAACCGAGTTGAACTCGTCCCTCACGAATTCGCTGGAACCGGCGTGGGCAGGCGAAAGAACAGCAAGGAATAGCACCGAGACCAGGGCAAGTGCGAAGGAGCGACGCAGCAGCGGCATCACTGGGGGCTAGCCGCAAGCAACTCGTCATCGACGGTCGCGTCTGTAGCGGCGATAGGTAGCGACAGCACGAAGCTCGTCCGACCGACAACCCTGTCATATTCGAGTCTCCCGTGCATCGTTTCCGCCAACAGATGGGCGACCGCAAGACCGAGTCCGACGGAACCGGCGGTAAGCGGCGCATCTCCCTGGTGGACAAAACGGGAGAAGAGGCGCGGCTCGAGATTCTCTGGCACTCCGGGTCCGTCGTCTTCAACAGACACGACATAGTTGTTTCCCGCAACATCGCCATACACACGGATGGTGGGGCCACCGTGCTGGATTGCGTTGGAGACGAGGTTGCGCAGGATCTGGCGAACCCGCAACTGGTCTCCGACCACCGTTCCTGACCCGTAGCCGCCTCCGATGGTGGCACCGCGGCGTCGGAAGGGAGCAATGACGGCATCGAGTTCATCCGCAATAGCAACCGGTGCGAGGTCTATGGCAAGCGGTGTATCTGCGTCGTGGGCCGCGACCAACAGGTCTTCGACCATCCGCGCCAGTTCTGCCGACTCGCTGTTGATGAGCCCGACAAGATCACCAGCGGCAGTCGGATCCACGAAACCTTGGTCGAGCAAAACCTCAGAAAATCCGTATATGGATGTGAGAGGGGTGCGCAGCTCGTGAGAGACATTGGCGATGAACTGATCCTTGGCTCTGCCAACGGATTTCTCGGCTTCGAGGCGAGCGTCTAGGTGTGCTTCAGCAACGTCGAGCTGTGTGCGGGCCGAGATCCGGTACGCAATGATGGCGCCCAGCGGCAGCAAGAAGGCGGTCAGGAAGCCAGCGATCTGGGCAACCCTGCCGACTCGATTCTGGGCATCATCGAGGGCAGCTGCTCTCTCATCGCGCTCAGCGGTGAGAGCTTCCGCAAACTCTGCGGTAGCGGGGACCAGCGTCGCAACAAGCTTCTCCGATGCCAATGTTCCATCCCCCGCGACTGCAAGGTTGATGACATCGAAGGCGGCCTCGTCCCACGTGGTCAACAGCGGAGTCAGCGAGTTCGCGGCTTCTTCATCAAAAGACTCGAATCGCGACTGCAGAGCCGCGATCGTACGTTCGGCTTCGGTGGCAGCTGCGGCGACCGCATCGTCACCGGCAACGTCAATTTCCCTGTCCTGGGCGAGCAGCACCAACTGCCCGATCGACTTCATCGCCACATCTTGTGCAGACAACGTCATATCGGCGGTGTGTAATGCGGCAGCCTCTTCGAGGGTGTCCCCTGCGCTGCGCGAATTGGTGAATGTCAACGCGGCGAAGGCAAGGATCAGGCCACCGACAACGGCAGCTGCGATCCAACCCAGCAAACGCGACTGGTTTTCTGTCTTCTTCATTCAACTGTTTCCCTTGACCTGCCGTTTATCGGCAAGGACTAGCAACACCTAAACCTGCAATACGCTGCGTGGTTTGCCCCTGGATTCCCCGGAGTTTGGCGCAAGCCGAAGTCCCAAGGAACTCGAAGAGTGCCCCGGAGTTCGGCGCCAGCCGAAGTCCCAAGGAACTCGAAGAGTTCCCGGCTAGGAGAGATGGTGCAGGAAGAATGCGTAGATGTCGGCGGCCTCATCTATCAGCTTGGCTATCGGCTTGCCCAGACCATGGCCGGCACGCTGATCCACGCGGAGAAGGGCCGGCCCCGATTCCCCAACCGCCGTCTGCAGCTCGGCAATGAACTTGTAAGAGTGAAGCGGTACGACCCGGTCGTCCGAGTCACCGGTCGTAATAAGCGTTGGCGGGTAGACACCACTATTGACATTGTGCAGTGGGGAGTACTCGAACAGAAAGTCAAAGGCCTCATAGCCCGCTGTGGCATCGCCGTACTCCGGAATCCAATAACGCCCTGCGGTGAAGTTTTGGTAGCGGAGCATGTCGGTGACCGGCACCATACCGACGACCGCGCCAAACAAGTCGGGGCGTTGCAGCAAACAGGCGGCAACCAGTAGTCCGCCGTTCGATCGACCGTAGATACCGAGATTCCGAGATGAGGTGTACCCCGCAGTTATTAGGTGCTCGGCGGCTGCGATGAAGTCATCAAAGACGTTCTGCTTCTTGTCCAACATCCCGGCGCGGTGCCACTGCTGACCAAATTCGCCGCCGCCGCGGAGGTTGGCGACGGCAAACACACCGCCGGCTTCGATAAAGCCGAGACGATCGGGGGCGTACAGCGGGGTCATGCTGATATCGAAACCGCCGTAGCCGTAGAGGATTGTGGGAGCAGTCCCGTCCAGTATGAGGTCGCTGCGGTGAGTCACGAACATCGGAATCGGGGTTCCATCCAACGACTCAGCCCACGTCTGGCTGGTGGTGAAGGAGTCGGGGTCAATAGAGACCGAGGACTCTGCCACCCGCTCCAAGGTGTCGTCGTCAAAGTCGTAACGCAACACTGTTGGTGGATGGACAAACGATTGAAACCCAATGAACAGCTCGCGGTGGGAGGGTTTGCCGGACATCTCTGTCACGGTGCCCATGGCCGGAAGTTCCAGATCACGGATGTGGCCGCCGTCAAGGTCATAGATGGCGACGACATGATGGGCGTTATGAAGGAAACCCGTCACCAAGCTGTCGGCAACGATGGTGGCAAACTCCATCGTGTCCTGGCCCTCGGGGACTACCTCGCGCCAGTGTTCCCGTCCGGGATTGTCTAGATCGATCGCAATAAGCCGTCCCCGCGGCGCATCCAGGTCGGTGATCAGATAAAGCGACCCGGCGCGGTGACCAACCAGATGGTATTTGGCATCAAAGCCGTCGAGCAGCCGGACAAACTCGCCGTCGCTGTCGAGCCGCCGGTAGTACAACCGATTGCGGGTGTCGGTGCCCTGCCATACATGCAGCGCCAACAGTTCAGCGTCATCGGTGAGTAGCGGATTGAACCCTAGATCCGGAGCGTCGGACCTCTCATAGACCAAGTGGTCTAATTCCTGATCGGTGCCCAGGCGGTGGAGAAAGACGCGGTGGTGCGTGCTCGGGGGTTCGTTGGGGAACTCGTCGGGAGCCGGATATCGGCTGTAGTACAGCGACTCGCCATCCGGTGCCCAGGCGAAAGGTGTGAACTTGATCCAGTGCAGTTCGTCGTCGAGATGTTCACCCGTCTCGGTGTCGAGAATCCGACCAACCTGCCAGTCGCTTCCTGCCTCGGCAACGCTGTAGGCAAGGAGCCGCCCGTCCTTGGTGAAGGACTGCGTCATCATTGCCACTGTGCCATCTTCAGAGAGCGTGTTTGGGTCCAGAACCACCGTCGCCTCGCCACCGGCAACAGCCCGCTTGTAGAGGGTCGGCTGAGCTTGGAGGCCATCGTTGTGCGAGTAGAAATACCAGTCGCCACGCCGCACCGGAGCCGACTCTCTAGGGAAGTCCCACAGCTGTCGGAAACGGTCACGGAGCTCGTCACGCTGCGGGATTGTGTCCAGATAAGCAAAGGTCAGCTCATTCTGGGCCCCAACCCATACCTGGGTCTCCGCAGAGTCGATCTCTTCAAGCCACCTATAGGGATCCGACACCAGAGTTCCGTGATAGATATCGACGTCATCGTCGCGTCGAGACATCGGATACTCAATCATCGGGACTCCTTAGAACCTCTTTGCGCAACCAGCGGCAAGGCTATCGCAAGGATCGCAAAGCCATCTGACCGCTCGCGCCATACGGTGATCGTAAGCGCAAACAAGGAGCAAGCGATGGCAAGTGCCGAATACCAGGTCGTACCGATAGGTCACGTCAGGGTTGACCAGGGCGGGTTCGCGATCGTGGTGAGTGAGCAGTACCGGCCCGCACTCACGGAACTCGACGGATTCTCCCACCTCAATATCTTGTGGTGGTGCGACCACCTCGACGGGCCAGCCTTCCGCGAAATGACGATCGCTCACAAGCCGTACAAGGCGGGACCGGACCAGGTCGGGATCTTCGCAACCCGGTCGCCGGCTCGGCCGAACCCCATTGCACTGACCGCGGTTCCGGTGCTGTCGCTTGACAACCAGGCTGGGGTCATACAGATCGCCTACATCGACGCCCAGCCGAGCACCCCCGTTCTCGACATCAAGCCGTAACTACCCGCAGTCGATCGGATT
>JASJHC010000205.1:0-2871 GCA_033791245.1 Acidimicrobiia bacterium
TGCTGATGCCCCAGAGCGGCTTCTGCCGCACGACCAGCCCCTGAAATTGCGGTGCTGGCACCAAGTGATGACCACCGACGCCAGTAGCGTTCTACGTTTTGTAATCTACCGGCGGCGTTCCCTATCATCGCCAGCGGTGAAAGCGGTTTCATAACTGGCGTCACCCGAGGAGGAGTCTGTGGAGGATGTGATTGAGCGTCCTGTAACCATCGCTCAGGTTGCGCGCGATGCGGGCGTGTCGATTCCGACTGTGTCACGCGTCATGAACGGCTCGGCGCCCGTGGCCGATGCCACGCGGCGATCTGTTCTTCGCTCTATCGAAGACCTTGGATATCACCCCAACCCTATGGCCCGAGGTCTCTCGCGCGGTCAGTCTGATACCGTGCTTGTCGTCGTGCCACACATCACCGAGCCGTCGGTTGCGTTGCGCTTGGGCGGATTGATATCCGTACTTCGCGAATCTCCCTACGAGCTCCACCTCGTAGACCTGGAGCGGCCCGCCTCGAAGCGGCTTCATCCTCTCGGCGAAATAGTGCAGCGGAACCGACCAGCCGGTGTGATCATTTTTTCCCTTCCGCCGGACGAGGCTGATCACCGGGGCTTCAGAGACGCCGGTGTTCCGGTCGTACTCGTCGACGCACCCTCAGACGAGTTGTTGAGCGACACGATCGACGATGTCGCTGGCGGTGTCCTGGCAACTCAACACCTGATCTCCTTGGGACACACTCGCATTGCCTTTGTCGGAGACCAAGAGGAAACAGCAATCGGGGTCCCCGCCAGCGCCGACCGACGACGCGGTTTTCAGAGGGCGATGAAGGATGCCCGGCTGGAAGTCTCGCCGCAGTATGTGCGCACTGTGCCCCACGGCACTGAGACTGCACGTACTGTTGCCGAGGACTTGCTCCGGCTCGATCAACCACCTACTGCTGTCGTTGCAGCCTCCGACGTGCAGGCCTTTGGGGTACTGGCTGCCGCCCGGGATTGTGGGATTCGAGTACCCAAGGATTTGTCGGTCGTAGGATTCGACGACATCTACGCGGCATGTCTCACCGGTTTGACCACGGTCCGGCAACCTCTCGAGATATCGGGACGTCGGGCTGGGTTACGGCTGCTCGACATGCTGGGGCATTGGCCCACACAGGAGATGCCCGATCTCCCGCCACTCAAGCTGGTGGTGCGAGATACGACGGGCCCTTGTCCGTCATCTACCGCGCAAGAACCCATGTTGGCTGTCTCAATCAGGGCAGCACACACGGACACAAAGGTATCCATTAGGTTGGAATCTGCATCAAGGTAGGCCCAGCCGATACCAAGGAGGAAACAATAAGTATGCGAAAGTTCAAGTGGCTACTGCTGCTCGTTGCTTTTGCCATGATCGTTGCTGCGTGCGGCGACGACGGTGGCGATGAGACAACGACAACGGCCGGTGAGACCGGTGGGACCGAGACCACCGCTGGTGGGACCGAGACCACCGCCGCCGTTATTGAAGGAGCGTTGGCGGCCGAGTTCACGTTGTTCGGCGCCCCGGGTGGCGACGAAGGCAAAGCGATTGAGGGATTCCTCGATGCTTACAACGCGGCAACCGGTTCAGAGATCGTTTATACCGGTTCGGAAGACTTCGAGGCTCAGCTTCGGATTCGGGTTGAGGGCGGAGATCCGCCGGCCGTGGCCTTCACCCCACAGCCAGCATCGATTTGCTCGTTTGCAGACGACGGAGTCCTTGTGTCTCTGGAAGACATGGGCTTTGACATTGCAGAGATGGAATCCAATCACTCGAAGTTCTGGATGGACCTTGGCCTATGTGCCGACGGTCAGCATTATGGAATCCCGTGGTTCCCGAATTACAAGTCGATCATCTTCTATCACGAGCCGACCTTCACAGCTAAGGGTTATGAGATCCCGGAGACCTGGGACGACATGATGGCGTTGTCACAGCAGATCGTCGACGACGGCGGAACACCTTGGTGCGTCGGCTTTGAGAGCGGCGGCGCCACTGGTTGGCCCGGCACTGACTGGCTCGAGGACATCGTGGTTCGTCAATCGGGCGGCGAGGTATATGCCGACTGGTTCAACCATGACATACCCTTTAACGACCCGTCGATTGTTTCGGCATTCGACAAGTTCGGTGAGTTGTTCTTCGCAGACGGTTTCGTCCTCGGTGGTCCTGAGAATGTCGCCGGCGTAGCCTTTGGTGACGCACCGGGTCCACTATTCAGCGATCCCGATCCGGGATGTTTGATGATGAAGCAGGGTTCGTTCATTACGAACTTCTTTGCTGACACTGCGAATTACGAAGAAGGCGAAGAGTCTGAGATCAAGACGTTCCCGTTCCCGACCATCGATGGCAACACCGGTGCAATGGGCGGTGGCGACACGATCATCGTGTTCGACGGTGCGGAAGCGAACGTTGAAGCCGTCAAGGCGTGGATCACTCCAGATTGGCAGTGCACTCTGGCGTCGGCCAGCGGTGGCGGAATCGCCCCGTACGGCGGCCACGGCGTTGCCGGTATCGAGCGGCTTCCTGGCCACAAGGACGCGGACTTGGGCTGCTACGAGACCGACCAGGCGAAGTCGTTCGCCGGAGCGGTCACCGAAGCTCTTGCGGCTAACTCGTTTGTGTTTGACGCATCAGACCTGATGCCGCCGGAAGTTGGACAAGGCAGCCTTTGGGAGGGGATGGTCAACTGGAGCACCGGCACTTCGGCACAAGATGTTGCTGACACAGTTGAATCAAGCTGGCCGTAAACCGATCGTTCGTAAGTAGTGCAACCACAGTTGGGGGGGGGCGGATGGTCGCCCCCCCACCCAACGAATAGTGTTGAAAACAAAAGACCCCGGTGGGGGAAGTGTACGCCACCCCGCCAGAGATAG
>JASJHC010000206.1:0-3702 GCA_033791245.1 Acidimicrobiia bacterium
GAGACTCGCACCTTGACCTTGGTGCCAAATGGGATGGGGAACAACTTGTTCTTGAGTAACTCCCACGCACCATCGATGGTGGTCGGCACTACAGGAAGGGAAGGAGCCGCCTCGAGGAGCTCTTTGAGGCCACCGACCCGGAACGACTTCAGTTTTCCGTCCCGCGATCGGGTCCCTTCGGGAAAGATGACCACTGCCACATTGCGCCGCTCGGCTGCTTCACCGAGGTCTCGAATTGCCGCCCTCGCCTGCACCGGATCGCCACGATCGATAATGGCATTGCCGCCATGGGTCAGGTTGAACGAGACCGATGGCAGCCAGCGACCCAGCTCTCGTTTCGAGACATACTTCGGGTAGTTACTGAAGAGCAGTCCCCCGAAGATCGGAATGTCAAAAAGACTCTGATGATTCGACACAAGGATGTACCCGGTCTTGGGAAGCACCTGCGATGAGCGCTCGATTTCCAGCGTCGTGCCACCGATGCGGAACACGCCGAGCAGCACCCTCTGCATTACACCCATCGTGACTTCCATCGGGCGCAGCCCGAACAGCCGGGCAACTCTGGCAATCGGCTCGAAAACCACCAGTGTCAAGCCGAATCCAATGAGAAACGGGATCGTAAAGATCCAGTCCAAGATTTTCTTCACCGACCGCTGCTCCCCAGTAGACACGCTGCCTACAGGTTGGCACGCATCGCCGCCAACCTCAATCAAAGGGAGGCTGACATTGCGCGATCGCCTAGCCTTCGTCCATGCCCACTGTTGTGATGGACGGCATTCGCACGTTCTTCAGCAAAACCTACACAGAATCCAAGGATTGCCCATTGGTCCTGCTGATCAGCGGCTTGGGTAGCCAGCACACTGCCTGGGATCTCGCCTTTCGGTTTCGCCTCAGCGCCGCTGGCTATCAGGTTGTAGCTATGGACAATCGAGATGCCGGCGAGTCGAGCAGCATCGATGCGCCGGTAGATCTCGCTGCGGTGAGCCGAGCAATCTCGACCGGCGAGACTCCTGACGTGCCGTATCAACTCAGCGATATGGCCCAAGACTCCGTGCGGCTGCTTGACCATCTCGACGTCGATGCCGCCCATGTCGTTGGCATCTCGATGGGAGGAATGATCGCCCAAATGCTGGCGCTGGAACACCCCGATCGGGTGGCCAGCCTCACCTCGATCATGTCCACAACGGGAGACCCGAAGGTAGGCGGCACCAGCCCCGCAGGAGCCCAGGTACTGCGTATGCCAGCTCCGCAGAACCGCAGCGACGCAGTCGAAGCCTCGGTGCAAGCGCGGCGGATCCTGGCAACTTCGGGGAGCTTCGAAGAGGCCGTCCAACGCCACCAAGCCAAGCAAGCTGCACACCGCAGCTACAACCCCGAAGGGGTCGCTCGCCAACTTGCGGCCATAATGGCCAGCGGAGATCGAACCGAACGATTGAAGTCGCTCACCGTCCCAACCCTGGTGATCCACGGCACCGCAGATCCACTCGTGGACGTGAGCGGAGGCATCGCCACCGCCAACGCAATCGCAGGGGCGAAGCTTCTGTTGATCGATGGGATGAGCCACGATCTCCCCCTGCTGCACTGGCCCCGGGTGTCGCAGGCCGTGGTCAAACACCTCGACTCAGTCACGCCGTCCCCGCTTGACCCAAGGATCGTCCCCGCCAACCTCGGCAATGCTGCACGACTCGCTGAGATCGCATGCGACGCATTCGCAGCAGATAGGGAACGGTACGGAAGCGGACCCCCCGGCTTTGACAATCCCGCCACCCACAGTGCACTCATCGAGCAAGGGCATTGTCACGAGATCTGGGATGAGGGCAAGCTTGCCGGCGCCGCCTACATGTTCTATTCGGGTTCCGGAGAGTGGGGACTCGGCTCCATCTTCATCGACCCGACCCGGCAACGGCGGGGACTGGGATCCAAACTGATGTGGCAACTGCTGAGGTCACACCCATACATCAAGCGCATCCGGCTCGAAACGCCATACGCCAACACCCACCTGCATCGTTTCTACGAATCCAACGGCTATCGGGTCGTTGGCGCGACCGAGCCAGGCTCCCATCCGGAAGCCAGCGACCCGAGCTTCCACCTCATCAAATACCAGCGGGACTGCTGGAAACCACCGTGGGTAGCGGCACGGACCGAGATACTCGAAGTGGCGACCTCGCTCCAAGATGATTTCCACTCAGGCAGGGTGCACGGAATCGAGACGCTACGTCCCAAGGGCCTCGCCGCTATAACCAGCTTCCTGGGCGGGTGTGTCGCGGAGCTGCAGGGGCGCCCGACCGAGGAGCTCCCCTCGATAGCCGAGTTCATGACGGCGATGCGTGGCTATGCCCGTGCCTTTGACGGGGACCCGTGGGCGGCGACCGGGGGTAGTCACCGCTATCTCACCCTCTGGTCCATGATTAGGCGAACAAACTTGGCGGCCCATGGCTGGCCAGGCGAGATTCTCTAGCCGGAGACTCGCTCTTCGACCTCACGTGGCATCGCACCGCTGATGGCTGAGCCGACTGCAACCAAGAATGCCGCAATCGCCAGGGCAAGCGTCCAACCGACAGGGTTGCCGACCGGCAGCGGCGGCGAAACCCCGAGGTCTCCTCCCAGAGCGACCCCTGAGCCATCGCCTGATCCGGCGGCGCTACCCGACTCAGAGAGATGCCCGGTGAAACCGTCAGCCGGATCGACCAAACCGTCCTCGCCAAGAATCGAACCATCGGGACCAACGCCCGCGACCGAACCGCTGGCAAGGGCTTCGACATAGCTGACCAAGCGAGACAGTTGCCCCTGGTTGAGTTGTGATCCGAAGCCGGGCATCGTCCCGATACCGTCGCTGATCACCCCGGAGAGCGAAGAGCCGTGGAAGGTCGTGCCGGTGATTGGTCCGCCAACGCCTCCAGAGCCGTCACCGCCGTGGCAAGCGGCGCACAACCGGCTGTATATGGCGGACCCGCTCTCTTCGTCCGGCGGCACCGTTGTCGTTGTTGTGGATCCGGGACCGCCTAGACCCTGAACGTATCGAATAATGGAGTCGATCTCGCTACCGCTCAGCACCGAGCTGAAGGCAGGCATCGTTCCCAATCCGTGGGTTGTCACCGACACCTGCTGGGCAAAGCTGAGCGACGTGCCGACCAAAGCCCCACCGACTCCGCCATCGGCGTTGGCGCCGTGGCAACCGGCGCAATTTTGCCGGTAGAGGGCACTACCGCTGCCAGCAACGGTGCCCGGAGGCAGCGTCGTCGTGGTCGTTGGCGGAGGCGGTCCACCGCCACCAAGTGTCAGCACGAAGGCCGACACCGCGTCAATCTCAGCGACCGACAGATCCCCAGCAAATCCGGGCATGCTGCCGGCACCGTCGGCGGTAATGGTCACGACCTGACCCAAGGTCATCGAGGTGCCAGCCACGGGACCGCCAAAGCCTCCGCTGCCATCGGCGCCGTGGCATCCCGCACAGGACGCCGCATAGATCGCGGCACCATTTACACCACCTGTTGGCGGCTGTGTTGTCGAGGTACCAGGCGGCAGGGTGGTCGAAGTGACCGGTGGCTGCGTTGTTCCTGTAGGCGGCTGCGTTGTTGTGGTCGGCGGCGGTGGACCAGTGACGGTTGTCGAGGCGGTTTCCGGCGCAGATGCCTGACCGCTGACGACGGCGATCGCCCACCAGTCGATCCTTGGGACATGAGAAGTATTGAAGGTGAAGTT
>JASJHC010000207.1:0-7998 GCA_033791245.1 Acidimicrobiia bacterium
CTCAAAGCTGGTCGTCAGCTGTTCCTGGAAGAGCCGCTCCGCCTCCGCGACAGTATCAACGTAGGCATACCAACCGTCGCCCTGGTCGGCGAGTTGTTCGAGCAGAACATCGTTGTATGTAGAGATCCCGACGCCAACGGTAACGAGATCGATGCCGCGTCGACTTTGCTCGCCTATCTGCTCGAGAATCGATCCGGGACCCGTGTTGCCGACGTTGGCAACCCCGTCCGACAACAGCATCACCCGGTTGACTTCATCACGTTGGTACGACTCGTCTGCCAGTTTGTAGCCAAGAATCAGGCCAGCTTCAGCGTTGGTGCTGCCACCTGCTTCGAGCCGGTCAATGGCATCGAGTATCTCGTCACGCGCACTCACTGATGTAGGTTCAAGCACCACATCTGCACTGTTGCTGTAAGCCACAATCCCGACCGTGTCGAACCGGTCGAGTTGGTCGACCAGTATCTCGAGAGATTCCTGAACGGTCCGCAGCTTGCCCTGGTCATCCATTGATCCGGAGACATCAACAACCAGCGTCAGGTTGATGTCTTGGCGGCGTCGCTCGGTGACCTCACGAGCCTGAATCCCAATTCGCAGAATGTCATTACGCGAGTCCCAGTAGGGGGCTGGACCTCCATCGGCATAGACGGCGAAGGTTGAGTCCTCGGGGGCTACGTAGCCACCGTCAAAGTAGTTCACGTACTCTTCGACACGGACCGAGTCACGGTCGGGGAGATTGCCACCGTTGACCCAACCCCGCATCAGCGTGTACGAACCCGTATCTACATCTACAGCAAAGGTCGAAAGAGCATCGTCAAGCGGGTCCTCGAACGGATTGGCTCCGTAGTCGGCGAATTCCACATCCTTGGGGATAGTGGTTTCTGGTGGTCCAACCACTTCCCGCTCTTCGTCACGCAGCCGGGCGGAGTCTCCGCCGGCGATTACTAATGGGGCCGCCGTTGTTTCGGTGGCGGCAGCCGTGGTTTCGGTAGCCGCGGCGATCGTTGTCGTTGTCTCGGATCCTAATCGGTCGGGGGCTGTGGTTGCCGGTCGGTCGATCCTCCCCGAAGTCGTATCGGTTGACTCGTCGTCTCCCCCGCACGAGGAAACGATCATCGCCATCACCAACACGGTGGTAGCGATCTTGTTGCGTTTCATCATTGTTGCCTCCAATGTTGTCGCACGGTTGTAGCCATGCGATGTCGATTGGACGCCACCAATGTCTGGCAGGGTTCCCCAGATTCCGCCGAGTTCGCAGAGACCTAGCGGTTTTCCACGTCGTCGGTGGTTATCTGCGGGTCGACGATCTCACCAAGGACGATTGCCTCGATGGTTTGGGCGAGGAGCGCCCCGCTGACGGGACCGCTCACCTTGGCACGAATAATGCCTTCTCTATCGATAAAGAAGGTCTCGGGGAGACCA
Source organism: Acidimicrobiia bacterium (assembly GCA_033791245.1). Classification (GTDB taxonomy): domain Bacteria; phylum Actinomycetota; class Acidimicrobiia; order Spongiisociales; family UBA5794; genus JAAETI01. Next base: position 1,420 of record JASJHC010000207.1, read on the forward strand.
AGAATCCCGAACTCGACAGCGACCCGGGAACCCTCATCGATCCCGTAGGTGTAGGGGTCACCCCTGCCCAACTCGGCAAGGAAGTCCTTGCTGGCGCTTTCCCGGTCCTGGTAGGCAACTCCAATGAAGCTGACGCCAAGATCGTCGTAGCCGGCAGCCGCCGTGTTGAGTGCTTCGTGCTCGGTACGACAGTTGAGGCACCATGAAGCCCAGAAGTTGATGACAACTATCTGCCCCTGATAGTCCGCAAGCCGGAACTCGTCGGCGGAATCCAAGTAGCGGATCGTAACGTCGGGGGCCGGTTCGTCGATCAATGGCGACGGCGTCAAAGTGATGTCGGCATCGAATCGGCCCACAAAGATGATGCCAAAGACCATCACAGCAATCCCGGCCGCGATAACCAACCAGAACGTCAACGCAGAGCCACGGTTATCGGTCATAGCGCCGCCTCCACTTCAGCCAGAAGCTGCTCTGCCTGGGACTTGATCTGATCGGGGAGCTCTTCATAGGCAAGAAGCTGCTGTAGTGGCTCCAACGCCCCGGCTGCGTCGCCGAGACCGTAGAACCTGATGTTGGCGATGTACCAAAAGGCGATTCCACCATCGGGTTGAATCTCAAGGCTCTCTTCGACAAATGAGGCGGCCACATCGGGCACGCCCGACAGGTACGTCATCCATCCCACATTGGCCAAAGCCGAAGGGTCTTTGACCTCGAGGGTCTCCAATGCGTACATGTAGTGATTCAGGGCGTTGGAGAAATCGCCTTCTCCAAAGTATCGGTCGGCAAGCGCCAAACGCATCGGAGCGATGTCGGGGTTCTCGGCAATGACCACCTCCAACTGCTCGTTGGTGATGTCATCGAGGTTGACACCCTGACCGGTGACTACGTCTGAAGCCACACCCTCGGCGGCGGGTTCGCCGACCGCCTTGACGACCCCAAACGCAAGAACCGCGGCGGCGACAGCCAGCACGGCCGCACCAACGAGTCTCCGTCCGGTAATGAGGCTCGGCACGAGCGGTGCTGGGGACTCCCCATCGGTTGCTCCCGCAAGTTGCTCGGCAAGGGTTGCCCGCTCCGCCTCGTAGCGTTGCCGGAGTCGTTCCGCGGTCTCCTCATCGATCTCACCGAGAGCCACTTGCTCTGCAACCTCGGCCAGATCTCGCTCGGCTTGGGAAATTCGCTCCTGGATACGACCGGTCTCCAGAGTCATACCGTCACCCGCTGCCGTTTCCAGATGATCCAGCCACCCGAAAGCAACGCCACCGCGGGCAACGACCAAAGTGCAATCCCCCAACCAGTGAGAGGTGGGTCGAGGAGCACATGATCGCCGTATCCCGAGGCAAAGAAGTCGTAGATCTGGCCGTCAGACCAGCCGGCGTCGATCTTCTCGCGAAGGATCACCACCAGGTCCTGGGCAACCGCGGAATCGGACTCGGCAAGCGACTGGCCATGGCACCAGGGGCAGGCGATCCGCTGTGCCAGGTGCTGTTCTCGAACATCCGGATCAGCGACTGCCGACCCCGGGAGCAATCCGATGACAATGACCCCCATGGCAATGAGGGCAACCGCCCAACCCCCGAGCTGACGGACCCGCTTAGACATGGGTCGCCTCCGCCAGTTCCGACACGGCACCCTTGCGCTTCGGTTTCTTGACAAACACGGCCCACATGCCGCCACTCACCGTGACGAGACCGCCAAACCACAGCGTCCACATCAGCGGGAACACCATCACATCGAGCACGACATCATCGCCCGGCACGCTGGCGAGGGCGACGAACACGTCTTCTGACAAGCCGGTGTGGACGGCGGGCGTCGCGACCGCCGGAGGGCGCGCATATTGGTTGAAGACAGGTTCCATCGAATCGATTTCGTTTGCGCAATCGGCATCCCGCAACGAGACCCGCGCGCCGGTGACTCGGCGGTTCGGCTCCATCCTCGAGGTCGCCTCTTCGTACACGATGCAATAGCCGGCGACTTGGGCCGACTCCCCGACAGAAACACGTACCTGGTCACGAGATGCCATCCCACTGGAGGCGGCGATACCAACGGCAAGGAAGGCAACCCCAACGTGGGCAATTTGTCCGCCCCAGAATCCCGGGTCCCGCCGCAAGACCCGTCCTGCTGAACCAAGACGACTCCCCTTCACTTTGCCTACCTGCTTCAGGTACTCCTTGAGGATCGTGGCGATGACAAATGCACCGAGAGCGATGATCACAACAACGGGGATCGATTCGATGCCTGATCCAACGGCGATGGCACCAGCGACAAGCCCGGCAACAAGTGGCGCCGCGATCCGTTCCCACACCACACGCGGCCGCGCATAGCGGTATGGCGTGACCGGGCCGATACCCATCGCCAGGAGTAGGAGAAAAGCAACAGGAATCGTCACTCGATTGAAGTAGGGAGTCCCCACCGAGACGCGAGCGCTGCCCATTGCCTCGAGTGCGATTGGATACAGAGTCCCCATGAGCACGGCCAGGGCAAACACGGTCAGAATGAGGTTGATGAACAGGAACACCCCATCTCGGCTCGCCAATGAGTCAAGCCGCGGGGCCGAGCCGAGCAGGTGGGAACGCCACGCAAACAGAGCCAGCGACCCGAGCACAACGACCACCAGGAAAGCGAGCAGCAGCGGACCAACGCCTGACTGGGTGAACGAATGGACCGAGATAATGGTGCCAGATCGGGTGAGGAAAGTCCCCAAGATGGTCAACGAGAAAGTGGCGATAACCAGCACTAGGTTCCACGCTTGCAGCATGCCGCGGCGACGTTGCACCACCGCGGAGTGGATGAAGGCGGTGGCGGCGAGGAACGGGAGAAACGCCGCGTTCTCCACTGGATCCCATGCCCAGTAGCCACCCCAGCCCAGGACCTCGTAGGACCACCAGGCGCCAAGCAGCATGCCGAAGCCAAGGAAAGCCCACGCAATCACAGACCAACGATGGGTGCGCTCCAGCCAGACACTGCCCTGGTCACCCCTGATCAGGGCGGCGATTGCGAACGAAAACGGAGCGGTGAAGCCAACATATCCGACGTAGAGCATCGGAGGGTGGATCGCCATCAGGATGTGGTTCTGCAGCAATGGATTGGCCCCAACACCGTCAAGCGGCGCTGCGGATGCGACGAACGGGAGCCAACTTGACGCCGCACATGACCCGGCGATGACCTCGGTGCAGACCCGGAAGGGATTCGAGACGGTGGCCATCAGACCGAACCAGAACAGAGAGACCACTCCGATGACGGCGAGGGCGGTAAGACCAAGACGATCGCCCGTTGTGACGGTGCGGGCAACCAAATAGGTAAAGACCGCAAGGATGACACCCCACAACACGATGCTTCCCTCAAGCGCGGCCCACGCACCCGCCAGCAGGAAAATGATTGGTGTCGTCGTGCTCGAGTTGGCGGCAACATAGCGCAGCGAGAAATCGTGCGAAAGAATCCCTGCCTCGAGGGCCAGAAACGCGATGACCGAGCCAGCGAGCAGCATCGTCACGGGCATCACAATGGCCTGCGGGCTGGCCTCAGGGCTTCTGGCGGCCCTCCACGCATAGACGATCAAAATCACCGATGACGCTGTCGCCAGCAGAATGCCGAGCAGACCAATGGTGGCAATCACGACTCGTCGAGCTCGTAGTCAGTCGTGTCGTAGATCACGTTGTCCTCGGTCCGATATTGCTCATCGTGGCGAATCAACATCGTGTCCGAGTGGAACATGGTTCCATCCCAGGTGCCCTCTACGATCACACCCTGCCCCTCCTCAAAGAGCTGGGGGATCACGCCGGCATGTTCTACCTGCATTGACTCACGCCCATCGGTGACCGTCAACAGGAGGGTCTCGCCGTTCTCGGTCACGGTACCGGCCACCACCTGCCCGCCAAGGCGAAGCCGCTCAGATGAAGGGGCGATCTCGGTCTGTAACTCGGTTGGGGTACGGAAGTAGACAAGATTGCTGGACAGATTGACCAATAAGACAATCAGCACACCAAGGACCGCAAAGGCGGGGACGAGGAACCTCCAATAGCGTCTGCTCACGTTTGATCACCCACCCGCTTCTGGGCAGCACGGAGACGAACCGCCAACAGCCATACATATCCGATCAGTGTGCCGTACGTGAGGATGTAGCCAACGACGACGTACTTCATACGCCCGCCTCTGTTGTACCGATAGTCGGTGCAGTAACTGCATCACCGGCGACCGGCCCCTCAACAGCGGCCGCGGCCCGATAGGCAGCCAACTCCAACTCAGCTAGGTGAACCCGGTGCCGCAACAAAGCTGCATAGATCACTGTGAAAGCCGCCACCGCAACCAGCAGCACAGTGAGAATTGGCCCGTCCATTTGGATATCGCCTGGGCGGAAGGTGGTGGACTGATGGAGCGTCACCCACCAGGTGACCGAGAAGTGCACGGGGATCAACTGGACTAGGCCAAGTATGCCGAGCACCGACGATCGCCTGGCGCGGGCTTCGGGGTCGACGATGGCCCGCCGTAGCGCCAGGTATCCGATGTACACAAAGAGCATGATTGCGGTGAGGGTGAGTCGAGCATCCCAAGTCCAATAAGTGTTCCAGGTTGCCTTGCCCCAGATCGCCCCGCCAATGACGGCAACCGTGGTGAACACGACCCCGATCTCAGCTGATGACCCGGCGACCAGGTCCCAGCGCAGCCTTTTGGTGGCGAGGTAGGCAATGCTGGCGACAAACGTGACGCCGAAGGCGAGATATGCGAGCCAAATGGTCGGCACATGGACAAAGAGCATCGGAGCAGCATCACCCTGGGACGCGATGCTGGGGCCGCCCAACACAAACCCTAGAGCGACAAGGATGGACGCGACAGCAAGGACGTCGAGCCAGTGTGGGCTGCGGCGAGTTGCATCAGTCATCGAGTCTCCTGCAGGGGTCTTGCGGTTAGTACGCCGACGATCGCCAGAATCAGAACCACGATCGCCATCAGTACCAGCCAGGACAGATTACCCCTATCTCCGCTCATAGACTCGACGGTTTGGGTGGCACCGAGCAACAGCGGGATTGCCAGCGGCGTAACCAGCAGCGGCACCAGGGCCGGTCCGGCGTTCACGCTGGATGCGATTGCCCCCGATAACGTCCCTAGTTCTGCAAGTCCGATGGCAGTGAGTGGCATGACGATCAGCATCCATTCCCAACCCGCAAGCTCGAGACCGTATAGAGCGACGGTGACCGCACCCATCACGATCTCAAACGCAAGCAACAGGACCGCAGTTGCCACGGTTTTGCCAACGAATTCGGCGACCGGGTCGATCCCGAGCAAAGCGATAGCATCACGCTGTGCCGGGGTTTCGATGTTGGTCCGACGTACTGCAGTAAGCACCCCAAACAACATCACCACAACGAACAACATCCCGGTACCGATGCGCGATAGAACATCCTGATTGATGCCGACTGCGAGCGGCACGAGCAACAGCGCTATAGCACCGAAGGGAATAGTCACCCAAGCCACTTCGCCGGAGCGCTTCTCCCGATCCAGATCACGACGGACAATCGCAAATGCCTGCGGCCAGAACCTCTCGCTCATTGGAGTGTCCCCCCGGTCAGTTCGGCGGTCCTGGTCACCATTGGCGCAACTCGCTCGATGTCATGCGACACCAGCACCACAGCCCCGCCCCTTTCGAGAACTCCAGCCACGATGTGCTCGACAAGCTCGACTGCACTTGGATCCAGGGCCGAATGGGGCTCGTCGAGGAGCAGCAAGTCCGGTTTCAGCATGATCTCCCTGGCGAATTCGACACGACGCTGCATACCGTGTGAGGCCTCCCCCGCCAGACGGCCTGCTGCCTGACCGAGGCCGACAACCTGCAAGGCGTCGTGAGCGGCTGACTCACCGGCACCAGCGATCCGTGCAGAGAATTCGAGGTTGCCCGCCAGACTCAACTCGGGATACAGAGCTGGGCTGTGCCCGATGAGCCCGATGCGGGACCGAACTCCGAACCGGTCCTGGCTCGCCAGATCGACACCGAGTACCTGGGCGTTGCCGCCGCTGGGTCGCAGCAACGTGGCGATGAGGCGTAACAGGGTGGTCTTGCCGGCACCGTTGGAGCCAAACAACCCAACCGACTCACCAGGGTTCACGGTTAGATCGACATCACGAAGAATGGTTGTCACCCCGATTCGGGCGGCAACCCTGGTGAAGGCGACATAAGGCGTCAAGGAAGGCACAGCGCAGCAGTCTACGTAATCTGACCGCCGCCGGCTGCCCGCAGGCCAACCAATGAGCCGGAACTGGAGCCATTCAACATCTTCCTTAGGGATTACCCTGGACCTCGCAACATGCACCGTCGGTCGCTCGTGGCGTGAAGTTCCTCCCATCAAAATCGCTGACAAGCGGGAATATTCACGAATCCTTATGCGTTAGGTCGGGGACCGATTAAACAAACCCGGAGTGAGATCCATGGCAACAGTCAACCTGACAAAAGACACTTTTGAAGAAACCGTCCTCAACAACGACATCGTCCTCGTTGATTTCTGGGCGGAATGGTGCGGACCGTGCAAGAGCTTTGCACCGACCTACGAGAAGATCTCTGAGAAGTATGACGGTGTTGTCTTCGCC